>NC_013422.1:300000-572500 GCF_000024765.1 Halothiobacillus neapolitanus c2
GCGCGGCTCGTTGATGCAGCAGATCGAAACCGATCACCCCGATCTTGATTTTTTGGAAGTCGCGCCCGAAAACTGGATGCGATTGGGGGGTGCAGTCAAGCGGCAGTTCGAGTCCCTGCTGGAACGCTATCCCTTGTATCTGCATGGACTGTCACTCTCGATCGGCGGGCCAGCCCCACTGGATGTGGATTTTCTCAAATCGCTGCGTGCATTCATCGATCGCTATCAACCCGTCCTCTACAGCGAACATCTCTCGTTTTGTACGGACAATGCGCATCTCTACGACTTGATGCCGATTCCGTTTACCCGCGTGGCAATGCGACATGTGGTCGAGCGTATCCATCGCGCTCAGGACATTCTGGGGCAGCGGCTGACGTTGGAGAATGTGTCTTATTACACCGCGCCCGATGCCGAAATGAACGAGTTGGAATTTCTGACCGAGATTTTGCAGCAAGCCGATTGCGATTTGTTGCTTGATGTTAATAACGTGTACGTTAACAGCGTCAATCACCGCTACGACCCGGTGGCCTTTCTTGATGCGCTGCCCGTTGAGCGCGTGCGTTATCTGCATGTGGCGGGGCATTTGCAACTCAGCCCCGATTTGATTGTGGACACGCACGGCGCTGCGGTTGCCGATCCGGTCTGGGATTTGCTGGCGCACACATACACTCGTTTCGGGGCCGTGCCCACATTGCTGGAGCGGGATTTTGATATTCCGCCGCTGGCGGATTTGATGCAGGAGGTCGCCCAGATTCGCCGTGTGGCCGCCGGTGCGCACAACAAAGTGCTGGAGCCGGTGGCATGAACACGGATTTTTTGACACTGCAATCCCAGTTCACCGCTTTTATCCGCAATCCCGAGCATGCGCCGGTGCCCGAAGGCTGCGATCCCGAGCGGATGAAGCTCTACCATCAACTGTTTTTCAATAACTTTGATGGCATATTGGAAAACACCTTCGACCGCACCCGAGCCCACCTCGCCGATGAGCAATGGCAAGTGCTGGTGAAATTATTCTTTTCCAGCGTGCCGCAACATTCGCCTTATTTGGTGGATGTGCCTGCACGATTTCTCGAGTTTTTGCAGGAACAGAACACGGTACCCCTAGCCGAAGCATTATTGGAGTTGGCCGCCTTTGAGGCGACGCTGCACGAATGCCGGATGGCCGAGGATATAACGCTGCCCCAAGCCCCTCAAACGCAGGCTGAAGATGTGTTTGATGGTGCCTGGCAACCGCACCCCCAAGGCGTTTTGTTTGAAAGCGCTTATCCGGTGAATCAGGCCGATTTTCCACTGGATGAAGCGCCTGCCCAGCCGACTTTGCTCTGGATTCAGCGGGATGATGCCGGTGTGGTGCAGATCTATAATTTATCAGCAGCCAGCGCGCGTTGGCTTGTGTTGCTGGATGCTCATGCAGGTGCAACGCCAAATGTTTCACTGGCGCAACTGGCCCAAGAGCTCAATGTTGAACCAGATAGCTTGGCCGAGTTTGCGTGTGCACAACTGGCCGATTGGATAGCCGATGGTGTTTTGATTCCCGCCTTAAGTCACTAGGGCGATGCAACGCCATCGTAACTGTTGGATAAAGGTGTTCGTCCGGCTTGCGCTGGCGAGCACTGTTCTGATCGTCCCGGTTACTGTTCCGGCAGCCAACACCCAGCCTACGCAAGCAGAACAACAAATCACGCGCCCACAGGTCGATTGGCCTGTTCTTCCAACCGCCTTGCAGAAAAAACTCAACAAGGCGTTAGCAGATCAAGCCCAGCAAAACGGGCAGAGCACCCGCGATTACCACACCCGTTGGCTCAATGCCGATGGCCTGCCGATGTTCACCAATCGCCTGATTTTAAGCGATTCGCCCTATCTGCTCGAACACGCCCACAATCCGATCAATTGGTACGCCTACGGCCCTGAAGCGCTGGCGGCGGCCAAAGCGCAAAACAAACCACTGTTTATTTCGATTGGTTATGCCAGTTGCCATTGGTGCCATGTGATGGCCCGCGAGAGTTTCGAATCGCCGGCGGTCGCGCGGGAATTGAATCGCCATTTCATTGCCGTGAAGGTTGATCGCCAACAGCAGCCAGCGCTCGATCATCGCTATCAGATCGCTGTGGCATTGGTGAATCAGGGGCAAAGCGGTTGGCCTGCCAGTGTGTTTGCGTTGCCGGATGGCCGACCTTTTTTCACCCAACTTTATCAACCCGAACCCTCTTTTTTGGCGACGCTGAATAACGTGCATCATGTATGGCAAACGAAGCGGCCAGAGGTGACAAACGATGCGGTCAAATTAACCGCATTGATGCGCCAAGTGCTCGATCAACAAGCCAAAGCGGCAAAATTGGATGATTCGGTTCTGGCAAGAACCGTCAACGCATTGACCGCTCAATTCGATCCGTTCCAGGGCGGGTTTGGTGATGGCGCTAAATTCCCACAGGCCACGCGATTACTCTTTTTGCTGGATTGGTTGGCGCGGGAGCAAGCGCATTTGTCGCATCCAAATGCGGCAGGCGGCGTTTCTACCGCACAAACAAAAGCGTTGCAAAGTGAGCTGGTGCTGACCTTAAATCACATGGCGCGCGGCGGCTTGTTTGATCAAATCGGTGGTGGGTTTTTCCGGTACAGCACCACACCGGATTGGCAGGTGCCGCATTTTGAAAAGATGGCCTACTATCAGGCCATGCTGGCGCAAACCTACCTCAAGGCTGGGCTGGTTTTGGGCAACGCCCGAGACTGGCGGGTGGCCGAACGCACGCTCGATTTTGTGATCCGCGATATGAGCGCTGCCGATGGCGGGTTTATTGCCGCCTTGAGCGCAGATAGTGCCGTCAGTCATCGGGCGGGTGCGGCAAAAGAAGAAGGTTATTTTTACACCTGGACGCCCAAGGAAATAGCCGAAGCGCTGCCACACTACGAGGCGCTTTTGGCCGAACGGTATTGGTCGATCACGGCCAGTGGCACTGTAGATGGCCGCAGCGTGCCGCATCAAGGGGATGCGGCGGTTCAAGCCACTATGGCAAAGGACGAAGGCATGAGCCTGCCTGCATTGACAGCCAAAATGGTCGCGATACGTGCCAAGCTAGAATCTGCGCGGAAACGGCGGCCCGCGCCTGGGCGTGATGACAATCGCATCCTCAGTTGGAACGGCCTGCTGATTGAAGCGCTCGCGGATGGCGGGCGAGTGCTCGGCGTGCCAAGATTCATCGCTGCGGCGCAAAAAGCCGCGGAATTTATCGACACAAACATGCGCTTGCCAGATAAGACGCTAGCGCACAGCTACAACCGCGGCGTGGCCAGCGGGCGGGCGAATTTGGCCGATCATGCCGATTTCGCGCTCGGCTTGGTGGCCTTATACGATGCCACGGGCAAAAATCATTGGTTGCGCGCGGCTCAAAAACAGGCGCAAATCATCATGCAGGATTTTGCGGCAGCCAATGGCGGCTATTACGATCACAAAGCCTTGCACACAAAAGCCGATAGTGATGTGTTGAATTTGCCGTCCCGCCCGATTGACGACGGTGCTGAACCGGCGGGCAATGCCCAAGCACTGGCTTTGCAGTTGGCGTTGGCGGCGCGCACGGATGATGCCACCTATCAAGAAGCCGCCGAACGGATGCTGGCAAGCTTTTCCGGCTTGATCGTCCGTGACCCGACCGACTTCACCGGCCTGCTGGCGGGGCTATCTGATTTACGCCACGGCTCGGTTGGCAGTCTCGCGTTCGCCGGTAAAGGCAATGTCCGAATCGAAGCGGCGCGCACGGCAAAACACACTGCCGAAGTGCGGCTGCATTATACGGCGCCTTGGCACAGCAACGCCCACGATGCCTCACCGGGCTTGATTCCCACGGCTATCACGGTAAGCCCCGATGCGTTTGTCCGGCAAATTGATTATCCGCAGGGTGAAAAAGTAAAACTGGCCTTCAGCGATCAACCGTTAAACCTCTATACGGGCACGCAGGTTCTGGACATAAAGTTGAATCCTCATGTGTCCGGACCGATGCGGATTAGGGTGCAAATTCAGGCGTGCAGCGATGCCACCTGCCTGGCACCGGAGGATCTGGCGATCTGGTTGCCGCTCTGATTACTCATCCGGCACGAGACGGTTTCGACCTGAGGTAAGCTCGAAAAACCCGTCATTCCCGCTTAGGCGGGAATCCAGTGCCTTGATTTTTCTGGGTTCCCGCTTTCGCGGGAACGACGAATCATAGGTATTTCGAGGTGCCCCTGAATCATCCGAGGTTCATTTGTGAACTGATCGGTCGAGTTGTGACTTATTTCCGGGTATAGGTCCCGAAGACGCGGTCCCAGAACGATGTGACCACACCGAAGTTGTGTTCATTGTGGCCGTAGTGATGGATCGCATGGGCGCGTTTGAGATTTCTGAACCACTTGTTGTGACCGCGCCAATGGTGCTCGCCGTGATGCAACCAGGTGTAAATGCTGTATCCGAGCAACAGGCCCATCGCAAAGCCGCCGCCGATTTGCCAACCTGCCAGATAAACGGAGGGCAAAAAAATGATTCCAACGATCAACAGCAGGCTGAGCAGCGTGGGTGTGCCCATGGCCTCGGTCGGGTTGTGGTGGTGCTCGCCGTGCCATTCTTTAAAGGGCGAGAGGTGGTGCAATACGAAACGGTGCAGGATGTATTCCAGCAACGTCCAGCCGACAAAACCCAGCAGTGCCGCCGCCAGAATAGGAATTGCCTCTCTTTTCTCGCTGAAGTAGAACAGTGAAGCAACCGCAAGGAAGGGTGCTACGAGATAGACGGCCAGATCAACGGTATAAGCCACTTTGCCCAATTTAAAACTCAACAAACTCATTCTGCAATTGACTCCTGTCAACGATGATGGGAGAGATCGGCACTCTCAAGTGGTGCGACACTGAGCAAACAATGGATTAGAGCCACACCCGGTTTTAAAGTTCGACTGCATACCTCAGTGAGGCAATATCATTTGCTCAGATTCGTCTTTGAGCAATGTTTTTATTTGCACCATGCTTTTTTTGCGGTGATTTACAGGTATTGGCATCTTGTGGTGGCGCACCGCTTGCCCCATATTTGTCTTATGTTGCAGGTCGGAGGGCTGGCGATGAAATTCAGACAAACCATGATAGTGGTGATCGCGATGGCACCGTTTTTCCCCATGACATCGTGGGCGGAGGATGCGACGGTTTACCAGTGCAAGGATAAAAATGGCACGGTGATATTTTCGGGTACCCCTTGCGGCAGTGACGCGAAAGAACGCGTAATTACTGCGCCGAATGCGGGCACTGGGGGCGATACGAAGGGCATCAAGGAACTGGCGAGTCAGTATGATCAGCGCCAAGCTCAAGAGCGAAAGGAAGCTGCAAAAATTGCCGCTGCCCGTGCGGCTGCCCAAGCAAGGGCGCAGGCTGAGCAGCCATTGCCAAGCAACGAGCCTGAGATTATTGGCTATCCAGTGACGGGTTACTATCCTGGCTACGTTCCGAACAATGGCGTGAGCTGGGGGTTGAATGTTTCGGGTGATGGCTGGTCGGCGGGAATCAGCACACGGCCGCCACATGATGGCCATGCGCATCATCGTCCACCAAGGCCGCATCCGAATCCACCACCGATACCTTATGTGTATAAAAATCCCGGTATCTCAGGTCAATTCCCGGGCGGTGCGCCGGGCTCAAGCGGTTCGAATTTTCAGCCAGTTCGGCCCTGATCCTTCGGGCCCAACGGTGCGATCAATTCGGCCAGGCCGGATAATTCGGGTAACTGCGCCAGGGCCTTATGCAGATGTTTCCAGGTCAATGGTAAATCCTTGAGATAGCCATGCTTGACGTCACGAATGCTCAAACGGGCAAAAATGCCCAGCACTTTCAGATGCCGTTGCACGGCAACCCAAGCAAAGTCATTGCGCATCTGTTCAAGCGGCCATATTTCGCGCAGATCCGGCGGGCATTGCTGCCAAAAAACCGCCTGCAATTTGCTGACGAGTTCTTCCGGCCAGTCGATGTAGCTGTCCCGAAGCAGAGAAACGAGGTCATAGGGCCGTGGGCCGCGAACGGCATCCTGAAAATCGATGGCAACGAGCCGGTCATCCTGCACCATTAAATTTCGGCTGTGGTAATCCCGGTGAACGAACCCTTGCGGCATGGTTTGCAGCCGAGCGCTGATCTCATCGCGCAGCCGTTGCCATCGGGCGGTTTGCTCGGCATTGAAAGGTGTGTCGTGGTATTGCGCACTGTACCAGTCCACAAAGAGATCCATTTCACGATTCAACGTGGCCGTGTCGAAGCGGGGAAGGTCGGCAGTTTGGGTTTGTGCCACTGGGGCCAGAAGCCGAACGGCCTCTTCGAGTCGTGCGTTGACGGCGTCAATCGAATGACCGTGCCGCCATTGGAAGAACGTGCAATCTCCCAAATCCTCGAGCACCAGAAAACCCTGTCCAGTATCGCGTTCGAAAATGTTTGGTACGGCAACGCCCGCAACGGTTAAACGTTCCTGCATCTCGATGAACGGACGGATGTCTTCGCCCGGTGGTGGCGCATCCATAATGATACGGGTGTCGCCATTAGTGAGCCGCAAGCGCCAGTAGCGTCGGGCACTAGCATCGCTGGATGCGATTGCTGGGGGAGGCGCATCGGGAAAGTGAGAACGAACGAAGACAAGCAAGGCTAGGGTGCGTTCATCGGCAGTGTTGGGTGATCTTTGCGACATGATTCATCAGAGCTGGGGGCAAAAGAGCAGCATAACGGGGTTTGCTTGAGATGTGATCTACCTGCTGCTGATTTTTGTGTAACTGCGCACCCAGGTGGCGGTGAGGAATTGTTTGTGGGCGTTGCTTATCCAATCGTGAAACCCCCCTAGTAAATTGGAATTTTTGGGTATAAAATAACTAATACACCTATAAAACAGTTAGGGGGGTAGCATGGCTATTTTCAAACAATTATTCGATGAAGCGACATCAACATTTACTTATCTGATCGCGGACGAACACACGCGATCCGCGTTGTTGATCGATCCGGTGCATGAGCAGTACGAGCGTGATCGTGCGTTACTGGACGAGTTGGGCTTGAGTCTTAAGTACGTTCTGGAAACGCATGTTCATGCGGATCACATCACGGGCGGTGGCCGTCTGCGTCATGAAACGGATGCCCTATTCATCGTCGGCAAAGGCACGGGGCTGGACTGCGCCGATCGACTGGTTGCCGATGGTGAGACCATCGAGATGGATTCGATCACCATCCAGGTTATCGCGACGCCGGGACACACCGATGGCTGCACCAGTTATCGCTGGGAAGATCGCCTGTTCACGGGCGATACCATTTTGATCGATGCCTGTGGCCGTACGGATTTCCAACAAGGTTCTCCAGAGCGTCTGTATCAAAGTATCCAGAAGCTGCTCGCGTTTGCCGACGAAACCTTGATTTACCCCGCCCATGATTACAACGGCAAGCGGGTGAGCTCGGTCGGTCAAGAAAAGACCATCAATCCGTACATTGCCGGTCTCAACGAGGCGGCCTTCGTTGCGAAGATGCGGGCACTCAATCTGCCTAAACCCAAGCGCATCGATGTCGCCGTGCCGGCCAACAGCCTCTGTGGTGGCGCCGACGTGCCTCGTCAGCCGGGCGAGACAGAGGCGGCATGAATTCGGTCGCCAATATTACCGTTATCGGCGCGGGCTTCGGTGCCGTCACTGCCATCAAGACCCTGCGTAAGAGCAATCCCTCGGCGCGTATCACCCTGATCGCGCCCGAGCCGACCATGCAGTACTACCCCAGTCTTATCTGGGTGCCGGCAGAGCTTCGAAGTCGCGACGACATCATGGTCGATTTGAAGCCGTTACTTGCTCGGCTGGATGTAATCTACCAACCGGGACGCGTCGTGGGCGTGGAAGGCTCGGGCCGTCGTGTATTGGTTGAGCAGGGTGGCGAAACGATCGGCGTCGATAACGATGGCCTGATCGTCGCCAGCGGTGGTCGTTTCATCAAGAAACTGCCGGGTATCGAACACGCCATCACCGTATGTGAAGGCATTGATGCAGCTGAGCGCATTCGCGACCGGCTGGCAGCAATGACCGGCGGCACCATTGCGATCGGTTTCGGTGGTAACCCGAACGAACCCTCCGCCGTGCGCGGCGGGCCGATGTTCGAAATGCTGTTCGGTATTGATCGCCTGTTGCGCAAACAGGGCCGACGCGATCAATTCAAGATTGTGTTTTTCAATCCGTCCAATCGACCCGGTAACCGCCTGGGCGAATCTGCTGTCGACAACTTATTGGCGCGAATGAAGAAATTCAATATCGAGGCGCGTCTCGGTGCCAAGATGTTGCGGTTCGAGGCCGACAAGGTCGTGACTGAAGCGGGCGAATTTGCCGCCGACCTGATTTTGTTCATGCCAGGCATGACCGGCCCCACTTGGTTGGAACATGCGCCGTTCCCCAAGTCGCCCGGCGGCATGATACAAGCGGAAGCGACCACCCGGGTGGTCGGTTTCGAGAAGGTCTACGTGGTCGGCGATTCGGGCAGTTACCCCGCGCCGGATTGGGCACCTAAACAGGCACACATGGCCGATTTGATGGCGGTGGCCGCTGCGCATAACCTGCTGGCCGAGCAGGCAGGAAAGCCCGCGAACCAAACCTTCAAGTGGGAATTGATCTGCGTGATGGATATGCTCGATCGCGCCGTTCTGGTGTTCCGCAACGAAAAACGCCAGTTCATCACCCCGCCGTGCCGCTTGCTGCATTACGCCAAGCGTCTGTTTGAATGGTGGTATTTGCGCTCAATCCGCTGATCCGCCATCAGGTTTTCGTGATCGATAATGTACAAAGCCGCAGCAAACTGTGGCTTTTTGTTTGTTTGAATTGAGTTCGTGAAGACTTAAGGGAAGCTCTAAAAACTCGTCATTCCCGCGTAGGCGGGAATCCAGCCCCTTGATTTTTCTGGGTTCCCGCTTTCGCGGGAACGACGAATCACGGTATTTCGAGGTGCCCTTAACGTGTTCGTCGAACAAACGGCGCAATGACAGATAAAAACGCAGCGCCATACGTATCCCGCTTGTGGGCGCCGACACCGGAGATATCGGTGAACGCGTCGAGCGTTGTGGGTCGCGCGTGCAGCATGTCGAGCAGCGAGGCATCGTGGAAAATGGTGTATGGCGGCACGCCGCGTTCGGTCGCCAGTCGTTTGCGGCAGGCGCGCAAGGCTTCCCAAAGCTCGCTTTCCTCGTCGGATACAAAATCGGGACGGTCGCGCGTTTTGCGGCTGATTTTGACCGGTTTGGTTATTTGCCTGAGCCAAAGCGATTCTTCGCCGCGCAAGAGTGGGCGGCAACGTTCGCAAAGCGCCAAACCGCCAAATCCTTCCGTGTCCACGCTTAGATATCCTTGAGCGATTAGCTGGCGGAATATGCCGCGCCAGATATCGATGGTGTGCGCGTGGCCGACGCCGAACACGCTGAGCTTGTCGTGGCCGAGTTGCGTGATGCGCTCGTCGGTCTTGCCGCGTAATACGTCGATCAGATAATTCACACCGAAGCGTTGGCCGGTGCGATG
Organism: Halothiobacillus neapolitanus c2; assembly: GCF_000024765.1. Taxonomy (GTDB): domain Bacteria; phylum Pseudomonadota; class Gammaproteobacteria; order Halothiobacillales; family Halothiobacillaceae; genus Halothiobacillus; species Halothiobacillus neapolitanus. Next base: position 309,519 of record NC_013422.1, read on the forward strand.
CACGGTGGAAAGCGCCTGACGGGCGGGCAGAGTTGCGTCCCACATTTGCGGTGGTGTCAGGCAGTTGTCGCAGTTGCCGCAGGGTTCGGTGCTCTGCTCGCCGAAGTATCCGAGCAGGGTCTGGCGTCGACATGCGGTGGATTCGGATAACCCCAGCATGGCATCGAGCTTGTGTTGCTCGATCCGCTTGATGGCTTCGTCGGCATTGGATTCGCTCATCATCTGGCGCAGGGTGATCACATCTTGTAATCCGTAGCGCATCCAGGCTTCGGCGGGCAGGCCGTCCCGCCCCGCGCGCCCCGTTTCCTGATAATAAGCCTCGATGCTTTTGGGGAGATTCAGGTGTGCGACAAAACGTACATCGGGCTTGTCGATGCCCATGCCGAAGGCGATGGTCGCGACCACGATGACGCCGTCTTCGTCGAGAAATCGTCGCAGTGTCTGTTCGCGTTGAGTGGCGGGAAGACCGGCGTGGTATGCCAAGGCGGTGAGCCCTTGATCGCTCAGCCAGGCAGCGATTTCTTCTACCCGCTTGCGCGACAGACAGTAGACAATGCCCGCCTCGTTGGCGTGGTTGTCGCGGATAAATCGCAACAGGGCGTCTCTGGCGCTGCCTGCGTGATTCTGCGCGATGTGATAGCGGATATTGGGCCGATCAAAGCTGCTGATGAACACCCGCGCATTGTTCAACCCGAGGCGATACAGGATTTCTTGTTGGGTGGTTCCGTCTGCGGTGGCCGTGAGTGCGATGCGGGGTATGTCGGGAAAATATTGGCCCAATTCACCCAAACGAATGTATTCAGGGCGAAAATCATGTCCCCATTGCGAGACGCAGTGTGCTTCGTCGATGGCGATCAGGTTGATGGAGGCGTCGCGTAACAGCGATAAGGTGTCGGCATTGAGCAGGCGTTCCGGTGCGACGTAAAGTAAATCGAGCGTGCCCGCGCGTAATTGTTTTCGCACTAATTGCGCTTCTTCGCCCGTTTGTGTGGAGTTGAGAAACGCAGCCGCAACGCCCGCCTGGCGCAGTGCCGCCACTTGATCTTGCATCAGCGCAATGAGCGGCGATACGACGATGGCCGTGCCGGACAGCGCGAGCGCAGGCACCTGATAACACAATGATTTGCCGCCACCTGTCGGCATTAACACGAGTGCGTCACGACCACTCATCACGGTATCGATCACCTCGGCCTGCGGCCCCCGAAAAGCGGGATAGCCGAAAACCGTGTTGAGAATATGCAGTGGTGATGAGATGACGTTAGGATTCATCTGTTCATTAAAACACAACCGCGCGCCCGATCGGTTGCGTTGCGCAGCGGTGCGCGCGGTGTACCATTTCGATCTGGATGCGGGTTGTTCGAAAAATAATAGAGAGAAATATATGGCGTGGCTTTCGTACCTGCAATTGGTGATTTTTCGTGTCGGGCCAGAGGATATGCCTGCAGGTTGGCATGCGACCACTTGGGCGTTTATTTGGTTTTTAGTGACCGGTTCGATGATGGTGTTCGCCGATCGGGCAGCGGGTGAATCCTTGCAAGCAGCGCTTGGACAGAGCTTTTTCGACAATGTGCTTAATGCTGTTCTTGTGGCTGGGTACGCCTGGGGTTGGCTTGTTATTCGCAAACATCCCGAGCGTCTGGCGCAGTTGCTGACCGCTTTGTATGCTGCCCTGGGTGTGTTGAGCCTGGTGTTGGCCGCACTGTGGTGGTTGATGCCGATCACACCCGGCAAAGCACCCACAAACGGTTGGTGGATCATTGTGCTGTTTGTGTGGGATGTGTTGGTGGTCGGGCAGATTTTTCGCCGGGCGCTGGATTGGGGTGCCGCGCTCGGCGCATTGATTTCATTGGGTTATTTTATTCTGGCCGGTGTGGGTGTGGTTTGGGCGCATGCGTTGGTGTTTGGTTAAGGAACCTCTGATCACCTATTGGCAACGATTCTGGCAATTCTGAAGATCTAATTTGGGGCGTTTTGATTGAAAAAAATTCACATTCTGGGCATTGCGGGCACGTTCATGGGGTCGCTGGCGCAATTGGCGAAAGCGATGGGTTTTGAAGTGTCCGGTCGCGATCTTGCCATTTATCCCCCGATGAGCGACCAGTTGGCGCAGGCCGGTATCCCCGTGCAAACGGACATGAATGCCCCGTTGCCGCAGGATGCGGAGATCATCGTCGGCAATGTGATGCGGCGGGATATGCCCGTCATCGACGAGCTGCTTTCCGGCTTTTTTCGTTACCGTTCCGGTCCGCAGTGGCTCGGAGAAGAAGTGCTTTGCGACAAATTCGTGTTGGGCGTTGCCGGTACGCACGGCAAAACGACCACCAGTTCGATGTTGGCCTGGATTCTGGAGCAGGCGGGCATGGCGCCCGGCTTTTTGATTGGCGGCGTGCCCGGTAATTTCGGGGTGAGTGCGCGGCTCGGTGAAACGCCCTTTTTCGTGATTGAAGCCGACGAATACGATACGGCATTCTTCGATAAGCGCTCCAAGTTCCTGCACTATCGCCCACGTGGCGTAATTTTGAACAATCTTGAATTCGATCATGCGGATATATTCCCCGATCTGGCCGCGATTGAGCGCCAATTTGCGCATTTTTTGCGATTGGTTCCAAATAAGGGGCTGGTGGTGATGGCCGATGCGACGCCCGCGCTTGAACGGGTTGTCGAACAGGGATGCTGGTCGCCTATCGAGCGGTTCGGTGCGCGTGACTCGGCACAGCCCTGGCGCTTGGTGGGTGAGGCCATCTGGTTGGAAGGTCAGCACCTCGGCGACATGCCCGCCAATATCATCGGGCGTCACAATAGGCTCAATGCCTTGGCGGCGCTGGCGCTGGCCCGATTCGCCGGTGTGCCACCCGAGCAGGGGTTGAATGCGCTGGCGGGCTTTGTCGGCGTGGCGCGGCGCTTGCAAAATCGAGGAACGGTGGCGGGTGTGACGGTATTTGATGACTTCGCCCACCATCCGACCGCCATTATCGAGACGATTGCCGCATTGCGTGAGCAACAATCCGCATCGCCTCATTCCGGTCGTTTGATCGCCGTCGTCGACCCTCGCTCCAACACCATGCGCGCCGGGGTGCATCAGCATCAGTTGGCTGAAGCGCTGGCAGGTGCCGATCTGGTGGTGTTTCATAGCCCGGCTAATCTGGGATGGTCGCCGCGAGAGGCTTTGGCATCACTGGGTACCCGAATCCGTTTCTCGCCGACGGTGGATGCGGTGCTGACCGACGTGCTGGCGCTGGCGCAACCTGATGACAAAATATTGGTGATGAGTAACGGCAGCTTTGATGGTGTTCACCAGCGGCTATTGGATGCGCTGGCGGCGCGAACCGCATCAATAGGCTAAAGTCAGTCCATTGTTCCAAAAGAGTGATGGTTGTATGAAGGACGTCACGTTGTTGCCTCTTTTCCCCCTGCACACGGTGCTTTTCCCTGGCGGACATCTCCCGCTGCGCATTTTTGAAACGCGCTATATCGACATGGTGCGCACTTGCTTGCGCGAAGGGCGTCCGTTTGGCGTTGTGTTGCTCAAGCAGGGGAGCGAAGTTCGCCAGAGCGATGATGATCTCAGCGAATTTTACGATGTGGGCGCCGGCGCGGTGATCGTCGATACCGATCTTGGAACCGACGGTATGCTGCATATCGAAACGCAGGGCCAGGGGCGCTTCCGTGTGCTGCGTTCATGGTCTGAGCGCGATGGCTTATTTCGGGCAGAGGTCGAGTGGTTGCCCGAGGCTACCATCGTGACTCGGTCCAATGCTGATGAGCGCCTGCGTGATTTCCTGCTGCGGATCATGGAAGATGCAGCCCCCCCTTATCCGAATGCCCTTTTCGATGACCCGGTTTGGGTGGTGTATCGCCTGCTCGAACGCCTGCCCGTTAAGTTGGAAGACCGTCAGCGGGTACTTGGCGCAGAGCGACTCGACCTGACGGTTCGCCATCTTTCTGCCATGATTGCCGCTTTCGAATAACAATCCGGTAAGCTTTTAGTATTTCCATTCCGTTGCCGAGGTGGTTTACCTTGGCGGCTAAGGCTGTTTTGCCTGCCCCCGCGGGAGTGACTTTGAAAGGTCATCTCGAATTATTTCGAGGTGCCTTTTTTGTATCCCAATCCTTATGAGTTCAACCTTTGGAGTAACCACCAATGACTATTCACGAAGCCACATTCGCCAATATCGATAACCTGATCAAGGAAAACGATATTCTGATCATCGATTTCTGGGCGCCCTGGTGCGGTCCTTGCCGTTCGTTCGCGCCGGTATTCGAGGCAGCGGCGGAGGCAAACCCCAGCGTGGCTTTCGCCAAAGCAAACACAGAAGCCGAACAACAATTGGGTGCCTACTTCCAGATTCGCTCCATCCCAACCCTGATGATCTTCCGTGAGCAGATTCTGCTGTTCAATCAGGCCGGGGCCTTGCCTGCATCGGCGTTGGATGAATTGATCGGCAAGGTCAAGGAACTCGATATGGACGTGGTCCGTCAGGAAATCGAAAAAGCCGAGTCCGAGAGCCAACAGCAGCAGTAATGCCTGTCTGATCCTTTTCGAGGCGAAGTTATGTTCAGTGTCATTGCCCAGATGGCGTTCACCATCGGGCTGGGTGTGTTGTGGCGCTATTATCCCGTTGGCGGCCTAACGGCAGATCGCGCCCGAATTGCGCTGACAACGTCGGTTTATTACTTTTTTCTGCCTGCGCTCGTGCTGGATGTGCTTTGGCGCGCACCGCTCGGTGTCGATACGTTCAAAATAATGTTGGCGGCCGCGACCGGGGTGTTGGTCTCCATGGCGGCGATGTTTTTAGCGGCACGATTCATGACACTTACCCGAGGACAGTTGGGTGCGCTGGTGTTGGCAGCCAGTTTCCCAAATGCCACCTATATGGGCCTGCCTTTGTTGAGCAGCCTGTATGGCGATGCGGGTAAAGCAATTGCCATTCAATATGATTTGTTTGCTTGCACGCCCTTGTTGCTCTCGGTTGGGTTATTGCTCGCCGCTCGGCTTGGGCAGCATGATGAAGTGGTTCACCCGATCAAATCGTTGCTCTTGGTGCCCCCGCTCTGGGCGGCCATCTTTGGTGCTGTTTTTAACTTGATTGGTCTGCCGCAGCCCGATTGGGCACAAGGGTTTTTAGGTCGAATGGGCGGAGCGGTTGTGCCGATCATGCTGCTGGCATTAGGGATGAGCTTGCGACTTTCAACCTTAACGCCCCGGCATTTGTGGCGGGTCAGCCCGGCGCTCTTGATTCAAATCATCTTGATGCCATTGGTTGTGCTGGCGGTCGTCACTGCGCTTCATCTAACCGGCGATTTGCGCGTCGCGGTCGTGCTGGAAGCCGCTACCCCCGTCATGATTCTTGGGCTGGTGCTGTGCGATCGTTTTGGTCTGGATACCGAAATGTACGCCACAACCGCCACTGCCTCCATCTTGCTGGTGTTGGTCACGCTGCCGTTATGGCACTATTTATTGGTGTAAAACCGTTGTGTCGTGTCGTTCCGATCGGGCGTATCGGTACGGCCTGTTGAGGAGTTTTGTTCATGCAGATTGAAAAAAATGTCGTTGCCCGTCTGAATTATGTGCTGAAGGACGACGACGGCGCGATCATTGATGCGACGCAAACGCGCGTTTTCGAATACATCCATGGTTTCGGGAACCTCATTCCCGCGCTAGAAAACCAGCTGTCCGGCAAAAAGGAGGGTGACCGTTGCCAGATCACCATCGAGCCGGAAGATGCCTATGGCTTGCACGATGAAACGGCGGTCATCAAGGTGCCGCGTTCACGTTTCGACCCGGCCGTCGAGCTGGTCGAAGGCAATATGGTCGAAACGCTGGGACCAGAAGGTCGGATTGAAATGCTGATCCTGTCGGTGGACGGCGATGAAGTGACCGTCGATCTCAATCACCCTCTGGCCGGTTTGCGGCTGCATTTCGATGTCGAGGTTGGTGGGTTGCGGATGGGCCATCCCGATGAAATCAAGCACGGGCGCGTTCACCCCGGCGGGCACCACCTGATGGTGGGCGATTCAACCTACATGGGTGACTGGGAAGGTGGACCGGAAGTGGATTCGACAAAAGAGCAGGGCGAAACCCGTGGTTGAGGCCGTGGCTAATCTGCCGACAGTTCATTACCGGCTGGATTTTTCCCGTGCTCATATGCGCTACATCGGCGTATGCCTGAGCTTGCCTTCGGGTAACGCCGCTTCTGGCGCGGCAGCTTGGCAGTTGAGCTTGCCCGCCTGGATTCCCGGTAGTTATCTGATCCGGGATTTTGCCAAGAACCTGGTCGGCATGAAGGCGCGTACCGTCACGGGCCAGCCGGTCGCCATCACACCGCTGGATCAGCAGACCTGGCAGTTGCCGACGTGCGATCAGGCGATTGAGGTGCGTTTTGAGGTGTACTGCGCCGATTTTTCCGTTCGTACCGCTCATGTCGATCCGGATCATGCGTTTTTCAACGGCAGCAGTGTTTTCCTGCGGGTGCACGGGCTGGAGCAACAGCCGCATTCCGTTTGCCTTGAAGGGGCACCGGCGCACTGGCGCGTTGCCACGACCCTGCCGGAGGTGGCGGTCGACGATCTCGGTTTTGGGGATTATCGGGCGGATGATTACGAAGCGCTGATCGATTTCCCCGTGGAAATGGGTGTGTTCGAAGTGGTGCGCTGGGTCAGTGCGGGCGTGCCGCATCGCATGGTGTTCAGTCATCCGCACCCTAAAACCGATTTTGCTCGCATTGCGCAAGACGTTTCCCGTATTTGCAGCACCGAAATCGATTTTTTCGGCGAAGCGCCCTTTTCACGCTATCTGTTTCTGGTGGCGCTGGATCGTCAGGGATTTGGTGGTTTGGAGCACCGTGATTCCACGGCGCTGATCTTCCCGCGCGATGATTTGCCCTTGATGGGCGAAACCGAAGTCACTCCGGCCTATCAGCGGTTTTTGAGTCTGTGCGCCCACGAGTATTTTCATTCCTGGAACGTCAAGCGCATCCGCCCGGATGCCTTCACGCAACTGCCTTTGGCGCGTCCGGCGCACACTCGGTTACTGTGGTTGTTCGAGGGGTTTACCAGTTATTTAGATGACTGGATGGTGCGCCGTGCCGGTTTGATTACTGAATCGGCTTATCTTGATGCCTTGGCGCAAACCATCAACCGTGCGGTGCGCGGCAAGGGGTGGTCGCGTCAAACGCTGGAAGAATCGAGTTTCTATGCCTGGACCCGCTTTTATCAGCAAGATGAAAACGCCGTAAACGCCATCGTCAGCTATTACACTCGAGGCGCGCTCGTCGCGATGATGCTTGATCTGCAACTTCGCTTGTGTGGCGGCAGTCTGGCTGCGGTCATGCGCGAAATCTGGCGCGAATTCGGAGCCAAACCTCTGCCGGAGGGCGCGGCTATTGAGCGATTTATTGAACGTGTCGGTGAACTTTCGCTGGGTGATTTTTTCGAGCAGGCGCTGCGCGGTACCGAGCCCCTTGAATTCGCCGCTTTGCTGGCCCGTTTCGGCGTGAATGCCGAGCCCGTGGCTGAATCGGCCCTGTCATCGGTTGATGCCGGTGCGGTCATCGGCGGTGATGATCCGCGCGTCGCCAAGGTTCAAGTGGTATTCGAAGATCGGCCTGCGGCTCAAGCGGGATTGGTTTCGGGTGATGAAATCATCGCCGTGGATGGTCTGGCCACGAGTGGCGCCGACTGGGGGAATCGAATTTGTCGCTATCAAGCGGGCGACGCGGTGCAATTGACGGGTTTTCGGCAGGGGCGTTTGCACCAATGGACGCTGGTGCTGTCTGAACCCGTTCTGAATCAATGGCGCCTGCGGCTGGCTTCCGAGCTGACGGCGGTCGAACCCGAGGCGTTATTGCGTCGGCGCGACTGGCTTGCGGCTTCGCCCTCGGCGCGTTCGTGATGGTGCCGTTCGATTTTCATGCACTTCGGCTGCGATTGGATGAGCGTGCGTTTGTAGAACAGGCGGCCGCGGTCGTGCTGCCTTCTGTGGATTCAACCAGTGATTACTTGCGCGCACATTGGCCCGATCAAGCCGAAGCGGGCGCATCGTGGTCGATTTGCGTGGCCCAAACGCAAACCGCTGGCCGAGGTCGTCATGGTCATCACTGGCGAAGCGAACCGGGATCGGGTTTATGGTTCTCCTGCGCGGTTCCCGTGGTGCCGTGCACGGCCGAAGTGGTCCCCCCGCTGAGTCTGGTTGTCGCATCAGAATTGATTCGCGTATTAAATGCGGTGGGTTTCGAAATCGGACTCAAATGGCCGAACGATCTGTGGTGCCACGATAGCAAGGTTGGCGGCCTGCTGGTCGAGCAGATGGGCGTGGGTGTGGCACGCTATTGGTTGATCGGTATCGGCATCAATTGGTTGGCGCCAACGCATCTGCCCCAAGATAAAACCGGTGTGGTGCCTTCGGTGACGGGATTGTTCGAAGAGGGCGAGCTGTCGTCGATTGATCGCGAGGCACTGGCCGAGCAACTCATCATGGTTGCGATACACGCGGCCCGGCACCCGGAATCTTGGTCGGAATCCATGCGACGAGCCAACCACTGGAATGCGCTTTTGGGCCGTCGCGTGCAATTGTGGCATGCGGGTGAGGCCGGTGAAACCGGCCTTGCGGGTGATATCAAACTCAATGGCGAACTCGGTTTTGTATCCGATGTCGGCGATTTCCGTTCGATCGGTGGATCGATCAGCGTGCGATTAGTCCAGGATGAGGGCTGCTGAGTGAAGTGCTATATCGACGCCGGCAACACCCGAATCAAGTGGCAAATCGGCCCGAAAGGCAAGGCCAAGGCGCTGGCCTGGTCTGAAAAATCGCAATGGCTTGAACAAATGTCATCGTCGTCGGGTAAAAAGCAGACAATCTCAAAGTTTGTAGTTGCGACCGTCTCATCGGAATCCCTGCGGCAGTGGCTGGCAGAAACATTGGCGGAAAATTTTGCCAATGTGCCCGTGCAATGGCTCAAAAGTCGGGCCCGATGCTGTGGCGTCAAGCTGGCCTACCCGGAAGTCTCCCAGTTCGGGGTAGACCGATTCTGCGCGTTGGTCGCGACCCGGCAACGTTGCCCGGATCAAGCCGTCTTGGTGATCAACGCGGGAACGGCCATCACGGTTGATTACATAGCACCGACCGGGCAGCACGAGGGTGGAATCATCATGCCTTCGTTGGCCGCCATGAAAGCGGGTCTGAATGCATTGGCACCAAATCTGAGTGATCGCCGGGAGCCACACGAATCGGGCGTGGGTGCGCAGACGGCCTGGTTGGCGACCAATACGGCAGACGCGCTGCAGTTGGGGCGTCAATGGATGCTCGTCAGTGCGCTCAGTCAGACAATAAACGCAATGCGTGCGCACGCGGCGCCTTGTTCGTTGGCTGTGGTTGTCGGCGGCGGCGATGCCATTGCCGTTCAAGCCATGATCGATCCCGCGGCTCACGTTGTCGAGAACCTCGTGCTGGAGGGGGTAAAGATCCTTGCCCGACAACGGGAGTAAGCGCAGCGATGCGTAAAGTGCGCAAAAAAAATTGCAAAACTGCCGTCACTGCGATTAGAATGCGCGCCCATTGCCGCTTTAGCTCAGTTGGTAGAGCAACCGCCTTGTAAGCGGTAGGTCGTCAGTTCGAATCCGACAAGCGGCACCAGATTAAGCTCAGCGCTCAGAGTTTAAGTGATTCATGTAGTGCATCTTCAGGTTGATGAGATTGACTTGTTGTATGGCTTCGTGAAGAATTGCGCGTTCCCGGTGGGGTACCCAAGCGGTCAACGGGATCAGACTGTAAATCTGACGGCTCAGCCTTCGAAGGTTCGAATCCTTCCCCCACCACCAAATTCGTCGTGCCGTCACTGTGGAACTTGAGTTGAGGCGCGGCAAAAAGGTTTGCGAGTGTAGTTCAATGGTAGAACCTCAGCCTTCCAAGCTGATGGCGTGGGTTCGATTCCCATCACTCGCTCCAAATCCGAATGATTTCGAAAATTTGCTCATGTAGCTCAGTCGGTAGAGCACGTCCTTGGTAAGGACGAGGTCAGCGGTTCGACTCCGCTCATGAGCTCCAAAAGCGTGGTGCCGGGGCGCATTTTGCCGAGTGCATCGTAGGTTTACTTAACGGGTGTGAGTGGAGAAAGTCATGTCAAAAGAGAAATTTGAACGGAACAAACCGCACGTTAACGTGGGCACGATTGGTCACGTTGACCACGGCAAGACCACATTGACTGCTGCGATCACGAAAGTGATGGCAGAAGCGCACGGTGGTGCGTCACTGGGCTACGACCAGATTGACAAAGCGCCCGAAGAAAAAGCGCGTGGCATCACCATCAACACCTCACACGTTGAATACGAATCCGACGCGCGTCATTACGCCCACGTCGATTGCCCAGGCCATGCTGACTACGTCAAGAACATGATCACCGGCGCAGCCCAGATGGACGGCGCGATCCTCGTCTGTTCAGCCGCTGATGGCCCCATGCCACAGACCCGTGAGCACATCCTGCTGTCACGTCAGGTCGGCGTACCCTACATCGTCGTATTCCTGAACAAAGCCGACATGGTCGATGATCCAGAGCTCCTCGAACTCGTCGAGATGGAAATTCGCGACCTACTGAGCAAGTACGAATTCCCAGGCGACGACACCCCGATCGTCACCGGTTCAGCGCTCAAAGCCCTCGAAGGCGACACCAGCGACATCGGCGTACCTTCTGTAATCAAACTCGTCAAAGCGATGGACGACTACTTCCCAGAGCCAGAGCGTGCCGTCGACGGTACCTTCCTGATGCCAGTAGAAGACGTATTCTCCATCTCCGGTCGCGGTACCGTTGTAACCGGTCGTATCGAGCGCGGCATTGTCAAAGTGGGCGAAGAAGTCGAAATCGTCGGTATTCGCGACACCACCAAGACCACCGTTACCGGTGTAGAAATGTTCCGCAAACTGCTCGACCAAGGCATGGCTGGCGACAACGTCGGCATCCTTCTTCGTGGCACCAAGCGTGACGACGTCGAGCGTGGTCAGGTACTGTGCAAGCCTGGTTCAATCAAGCCGCACACCAAGTTCGAAGCCGAAGTGTACATTCTGGGTAAAGATGAAGGTGGTCGTCATACCCCATTCTTCAACGGCTACCGTCCCCAGTTCTACTTCCGTACCACGGACGTCACCGGTTCATGCGTATTGCCCGAAGGTACCGAAATGGTCATGCCAGGCGACAACGTTGCCATGACCGTTAGCCTGATTGCCCCGATTGCGATGGAAGACGGCCTGCGTTTTGCGATTCGTGAAGGCGGCCGCACAGTCGGCGCCGGTGTTGTCTCTAAAATCATCGAGTAATTAATCCAGCCAGTTGTCAATAGGCGCGGAGTCGTGTAGACTTCGCGCTCTTTTTTCATCCCTGAAAAAGATAAAGATAAAAAGGTCAGTAGCTCAATTGGTAGAGCGACGGTCTCCAAAACCGTAGGTTGGGGGTTCGATTCCCTCCTGGCCTGCCATTTTTACCGCTGGATAGCGTTTTTATCTTGCGGACAGGCGGTTGTCGTCAAGCGATCAGCCGATCGAATTATGTGAGTCACAGTCATGTCGGAAAAAGCAGTGGAACCCGCCCGTTCGTCGGGTCTGGAGTCGGCCAAAATTGGACTTGCCATCGTGCTGCTTCTCGGTGGTGTTGCGGCATTCTATTGGCTGTCCAAAGAGCCGCTCTTCGTTCGTGTTGCATCGTTGTTAGTCCCTTTACTGCTTGCTGCTGCGGTGCTATATGCGACGGCTGTCGGCAGGAGTATTTGGCGGTTTGCCTTCGATTCTCGCGTGGAAGTGCGCAAGATGGTTTGGCCAACTCGTCAGGAAACGACACAGACCACCCTGGTTGTGGTTTTGCTGATTGTTGTGATCAGTCTGTTTTTGTGGGGCGTGGATTCGCTCCTGGCTTGGATTGTTCGCAGTATTGCGGGCTGAGGTATAAGACGGATGGCGATGCGTTGGTATGTCGTACAAGCGTTTTCACAGTTTGAAAACAGCGTAAAAAAGGCCCTGGAAGAGCGCATTGAGCGTGAGGGTCTGCAGTCTTTGTTCGGCGAGATTCTGGTTCCGTCAGAAGAAGTTGTTGAAATGCGCGATGGCGTTAAACGTCGCTCGGAGCGCAAGTTTTACCCAGGTTATGTGCTTGTTCAGATCGACATGACCGATGAGGCCTGGCACCTGGTTAACTCAGTGCCGCGCGTGCTTGGCTTCGTGGGTGATTCGGGCGGTAAGCCGACGCCGATCAGCAGCAAAGAAGCTGAGGCGATCATGACGCGAGTCAAAGACTCTACGGATAAGCCGAAGCCGAAGACATTGTTTGACGTGGGTGAAATGGTTCGGGTCTGTGATGGTCCGTTCAATGACTTTACCGGCGTAGTTGAAGAAGTTAATTACGAAAAGTCACGTCTGCATGTTGCGGTGAGCATTTTCGGTCGCTCGACTCCGGTTGAGCTCGGTTTCGATCAGGTCGCCAAGACCTAAAAGGCGGCACTGTTTTGTTAACTGGGGAGTTGTCAGGCGCGTTCAGCAACGTTTGCACCCAATGAGAGGTAGTTATGGCTAAGAAAGTCACTGGTTATATCAAGCTGCAGGTCAAGGCAGGTCAGGCTAATCCCTCGCCGCCGATCGGTCCGGCTCTGGGTCAAAAAGGCGTCAATATCATGGCGTTCTGTAAAGAATTCAATGCGGCGACGCAAACCCTGGAGCAGGGTTCGCCTATTCCTGTGGTGATTACGGTGTACGCCGATAAATCATTCACCTTCATCATGAAGACGCCACCGGTGAGCTTCCTTTTGAAGAAGACTGCGGGCATCAAGGCGGGTAGTGCTGTTCCTAACAAAACCAAGGTCGGCACCCTGACTCGTCAGCAGATCGAAGATATTGCGAAGATCAAGCAACCTGATCTGACCGCTAAGGATATGGAAGCGATGGTTCGTACCATTGCAGGTAGCGCCCGGAGCATGGGCCTGAACGTGGAGGGTCTGTAATGGCTAAGTTAACCAAGCGTCAAAAAGCTATTGCGGCCAAAGTCAATGCGAACCAGCCCTATGCCGCAGCAGATGCCTTCAATCTGTTGAAAGAAGTATCGACCGTCAAGTTTGTCGAAGCGGTGGACGTTTCTGTGCACCTTGGCGTTGATCCGCGCCGTTCGGACCAAATGGTTCGTGGTGCGACCGTGCTCCCGAATGGTACCGGTAAGTCCGTTCGTGTTGCTGTGTTTGCGCAAGGTGCGAACGCCGAAGCAGCCAAAGCGGCTGGTGCGGATATCGTTGGCTTTGAAGACCTGGCTGCCGAAATCAAGCAAGGTCGTATGGATTTTGATGTGGTCATCGCCACGCCCGATGCGATGCGTGTTGTTGGCCAGTTGGGTCAGGTGCTCGGTCCTCGTGGCCTGATGCCTAATCCAAAAGTCGGCACGGTTGCGGTTGATGCGGCGATGGCAGTCAAGAATGCCAAAGCCGGTCAGGTTCGTTACCGCACGGAAAAGGGCGGGATCATTCACTGCACCATCGGTAAAGTAAATTTCACCCCCGAAGCGTTGACTGAAAACCTGAATGCACTGCTGGCTGATCTGAACAAAGCCAAGCCTGCTGCTTCTAAAGGCATTTACATGAAGCGCGTCAGTGTTTCCAGCACCATGGGCCCTGGGCTGTTGGTGGATTTGGCTTCGCTTGCCGTATAACTTTTGGCCTCCTTCTTAATTGTAAGGAGGCAAGAACTTTGGACTGTTGCAGTTTTTTCTGCAGCGGCGTCAAAGACCGTCGGCGTCAATCAAGAATTGACTTAAAACAGCAGCCGACGCAGACGGATCCAGTCCTGATTTTATGCCTGACTGGCCGTATCGTGGTGCGATGTTCCATTTTGGGATGTCGCGATAGGTAACTGGGGATTTCCCCAAGCAACCGTAGGTAAAACACGTGGCTTTAACCATTGATCAGAAGCAGTTGATTGTTGCTGAAGTGACAGAGGTTGCCGGCAAGGCGCTGTCCGCGATCGGTGCCGAGTACAGTGGTTTGACGGTCTCGCAGATGACCCAAATGCGTGTGAAAGCACGTGAAAGTGGTGTCTATCTGCGTGTGATCAAAAACACACTGGCTCGTCGCGCGATGGCGGATACACCGTTTTCATGCATGTCCGAGGCTCTGACCGGGCCTTTGGTGTTGGCCTTCTCTATGGAAGATCCCGGCGCAGCCGCACGGCTGATGAAGGATTATGCCAAAGATTTTGCCAAGCTTGAAATCAAGGTAGTCGCCCTGGGTGGACAACTTCTCTCTGTGGCCGATGTTGATCGCGTAGCGAGCCTGCCGACCCGAGATGAAGCATTGTCGCAACTTCTCGCCGTCATGAAGGCGCCAATTGGCAAACTCGCACGCACCCTCAACGAGGTTCCGGGCAAGTTGGTTCGTACTGTGGCCGCCGTTCGCGATCAAAAGCAAGCAGCTTAAATCTCTTTTAACTTAAATCAGGATTATTAACATGGCAATTTCTAAAGACGATATTCTCGAAGCGATCTCCAACATGTCCGTAATGGAAGTCGTTGATCTGATTTCCGCAATGGAAGAAAAATTCGGCGTTTCAGCTGCTGCAGCTGTTGCAGTTGCAGGCCCTGCTGCTGCGGGCCCAGCTGCCGCTGTTGAAGAAAAAACTGAATTTGACGTTGTGCTGAAATCATTCGGTGCAAACAAAGTCGGCGTAATTAAAGCAGTTCGTGAATTGACCGGTCTGGGCTTGAAAGAAGCCAAAGACATGGTTGAAGGCGCGCCAGCGACCATCAAAGAAGGCGCAAGTGCTGCTGACGCCGAAGCGATGAAAGCTAAACTGACTGAAGCAGGTGCTGAAGTAGAGGTTAAGTGATTGATCTTCTGCGGTTAGTATGAAGTATCGGGCTGGTAGCCATTGGCTGCCGGCCTTTGTTCGCTGGTTTTTCTGAAGATGTTCCTCAACTAAGAGTGTCTTCAGAAAAATCCATGGGTTTAAGTCCTGGTAATCCCCCCGCGTTGCATCCTTGGGTGTGGCGCAATCCGTTTATTCCGACGAGGAAGGCAGATGAGCTATTCATTTACTGAAAAGAAGCGAATCCGCAAGGAATTTGGCCACCGTGCCGATATCCTGCCGGTACCGTATTTACTGGCGACTCAGGTTGAGTCTTATAAGTCATTCTTGCAGAGTGGTGTTCCTGCCAAAGGGCGGACGAATGCCGGACTGCATGCCGCGTTAAGTTCTGTTTTCCCGATCCGCAGTCATTCAGGTAATGCTGAAATTGCGTACGTGGATTACTACTTTGGCGAACCGGCTTTCGATGTTCGCGAATGCCAGATTCGTGGTTTGAGCTATGGTGCACCCTTGCGCGTGAAGATGCGTCTGGTCATTTACGATCGTGATGCACCGGCTGGCTCCAAGGTCGTCAAGGATATTCGTGAGCAGGATGTCTATCTGGGCGAAATTCCATTGATGACCGAGAGCGGTACGTTTGTCATCAACGGTACCGAGCGGGTTATCGTGTCTCAGTTGCACCGTTCGCCCGGTGTGTTCTTTGATCACGACAAGGGTAAAACCTCAAGTTCCAAGAAAATCCTCTTTTCTGCGCGGATCATCCCCTACCGTGGTTCGTGGCTAGATTTCGAATTCGACCAGAAGGATATTCTGTACGCGCGTATTGACCGTCGCCGGAAGATTCCTGCGTCGATCATCCTGCGTGCACTGGGTTACACCAACCAGAACATGCTCGATATTTTCTTCGATCACGATGAGTTCCATATCGATAAAGACGGTGGTCTGGCTCTGACGCTGGTCGCTGACCGTCTGAAAGGTACCGATGCGGCATTCGACATCGATATCAATGGTGAAAACCTGATCAAGACGGGCAAACGCATCACCGCGCGTCACGTGCGCGAATTGGTCGCCGCCAAGGTCACCAGCCTGCCGGTGCCTGTGGATTTCGTTGTTGGTCGTGTGCTTGCTTCGGACGTGATTGACACGTCAACCGGTGAAGTGCTCGCACAAGGTAATGAAGAGTTGACCACCGAGTTGGTGGCAAAACTTGCCAAGGCCGGAATTACCCAGTTCAAAACGCTCTATTTCAATGATGTTGATCGTGGGCCGTTCATGTCGCTGACATTGCGCGCCGATCCTTCGACCACGCCTCTTGAAGCGATGGTCGAAATCTACAAGATGATGCGTCCGGGCGAACCGCCGACGAAAGATTCTGCCGAGGCGTTGTTCCATGGCCTGTTCTTTACGGAAGATCGTTACGATCTTTCCGAGGTGGGCCGGATGAAGTTCAATCGCCGCATCGAGCGCGAAGGCGACGTCGGTCCTGGCGTTCTGTATGACGGCAAGTATTTTACAACGCGCGCTGCGCAAGGCGACGAGGCTGCCAAGCAATTGCTCAAGGAGCAGGGCGGCGTTTCAGACATTCTTGATGTCATGAAGGAACTGATCGATATCCGTAACGGCAACGGCAAGACAGATGACATCGATCACCTGGGTAACCGCCGTATCCGTTCCGTGGGCGAGATGACGGAAAACGTCTTCCGTATCGGTTTGGTTCGTGTTGAACGCGCAGTCAAAGAGCGCCTCACGCAAGCCGAATCTGAAGGCCTGACACCGCAGGATCTGATCAATGCCAAGCCGGTGGCTGCTGCGATCAAAGAGTTCTTCGGCTCCAGCCAATTGTCCCAGTTCATGGATCAGAACAACCCGCTGTCGGAAATTACGCACAAGCGTCGTATTTCAGCATTGGGTCCGGGTGGTCTGACTCGTGAGCGCGCGGGTTTTGAAGTGCGTGACGTTCACACCACGCACTACGGTCGCGTGTGCCCAATCGAAACGCCGGAAGGCCCGAACATCGGTCTGATCAACTCATTGGCGACCTATGCGCGTACCAATGGCTATGGCTTCCTCGAAACACCTTACCGCACCGTCAAAGACGGCGTGGTCAGCAAGGAAGTCGATTGGTTGTCGGCCTATGAGGAAGAAAAGTTCACCATCGCTCAGGCTAACGCGCCGCTCGATGACAACGGCGTTCTGCAAGGCAATCTGATCTCCGTCCGTCGCGCCGGTGAGTTCATGCTCGCCAGCCCTGAAGAAATTCAGTACATGGACGTATCACCGAAGCAGATCGTGTCCATCGCGGCTTCCATCATTCCGTTCCTCGAGCACGATGATGCGAACCGCGCCTTGATGGGTTCGAACATGCAGCGTCAGGCAGTGCCTACCCTGCGTGCTGATAAGCCGTTAGTCGGTACGGGCATGGAGCGCGTTGTTGCTACCGATTCCGGTTCGTGCGTCGTCGCACGCCGTGGCGGTGTGGTCGATCGTGTGGATGCAGCGCGTGTCGTGGTTCGGGTTAATGCCGAAGAGGCAAGCCAGGGCGACGTGGGCGTAGATATCTACAACCTCACCAAATATACCCGTTCGAACCAGAACACCTGCATCAACCAGACGCCGTTGGTCAAAGCGGGTGACGTGATTGCCAAGGGCGATGTGCTTGCTGATGGTCCGTCGGTCGACATGGGTGAACTGGCACTGGGTCAGAACATCCTGTGTGCGTTCATGCCGTGGAACGGTTACAACTTCGAGGATTCGATCCTGTTGTCCGAGCGCGTTGTGCGTGAAGATCGCCTGACCACCATCCACGTGGAAGAGTTGAACTGTATCGCGCGTGACACCAAGTTGGGTGCCGAAGAGATCACAGCTGATATCCCGAACGTGGCCGAAAGCCTGCTGAACAAACTGGATGCAGCCGGTGTGGTCCACGTCGGCGCGGAAGTCCGTCCGGGCGACATCCTCGTAGGCAAGGTCACACCGAAAGGTGAGACCCAGCTCACGCCGGAAGAAAAACTTCTTCGTGCCATCTTCGGTGAGAAGGCCTCCGATGTTAAAGACACATCGTTGCGTGTTCCGCCGGGAATGGAAGGTACAGTTATCGATGTGCGTGTCTTCACTCGCGACGGTATCGAAAAAGACAGCCGTGCGCGTGCGATTGAAGAAGCCGATCTCGAAGCCGTGCGCAAGGATCTGAAAGACCGTATGCGGATCATCGAAGGCGATATTCTCGCTCGTGTGAAATCCGTTCTGGTCAATCAGGTCGCCGTGGGCGGTCCTGGCGTCAAAGCAGGTAGCAAGATCACGGCTGCTCAACTCGAGAAGATCGAGCCGAGCAAGTGGCTGGAAATTCGCGTTGAAGGCGAAGAAGCCGCTCAGGCGATGGAAGAGTACATCGCTCAGTTGGCACAGGCTCAAGTCGATATTGACAAGCGCTTCGAAGACAAGAAGAAGAAAATTCAGCAAGGCGATGATCTGGCTCCTGGCGTGCTGAAGATGGTCAAGGTCTATGTAGCCGTTAAGCGTCGCATCCAGCCGGGTGACAAGCTGGCCGGTCGTCACGGTAACAAGGGTGTGGTCTCCATGATCGTGCCTGAAGAAGACATGCCGTACATGGAAAATGGCCAGCCGGTCGATATCTGCCTCAACCCGTTGGGCGTACCGTCGCGGATGAACATCGGTCAGATTCTTGAAACCCATCTGGGCTTCGCGGCGCGCGGTCTGGGTGTGAAGATCGAAGAGATGCTGAAGCTGGAACGAGCCAAGGCATTGATCGAACTGCGTGCATTCCTCGATAAGGTATACAACTACAAGTCTGACAAGCCTGTCGATCTTGATGCATTGAGTGATGACGAGTTGATCGAACTGGCGCGCAACCTCAAGAAGGGCGTGCCGATGGCTACACCGGTCTTCGATGGTGCAGTTGAGGACGAAATCAAGTACATGCTGGAACTGGCTGGTTTGCCGACCTCGGGTCAGGTACAGCTCTACGACGGCCGCTCAGGCGAACCGTTCGAGCGCACCACGACCGTGGGATACATGTACATGCTCAAACTCAACCACTTGGTTGACGACAAGATGCATGCCCGTTCGACTGGTCCTTACTCACTTGTTACCCAGCAGCCGCTGGGTGGTAAAGCGCAGTTCGGTGGTCAGCGCTTCGGGGAGATGGAAGTCTGGGCGCTGGAAGCCTATGGCGCAGCGTACACACTCCAGGAAATGCTCACCGTTAAGTCGGATGATGTGAACGGTCGTAACAAGATGTACAAGAACATCGTTGACGGAGATCTCAAGATGGATGCCGGTATGCCGGAATCCTTCAACGTACTCCTCAAGGAGATTCGTTCGCTCGCGATCAACGTCGAGCTGGAGCAGGGCAAAGAATAAATCCCCGCCGGGCCCGCGCCCGGCAAGCCCTTCTTCCCAATAGCCCCAGTGTCTGAATTTAAGGCAGGTAGAACGCAATGAAAGAATTACTCAACCTGATGAGTCGTGAAGTGACCGATGATGATTTCGATGGTATTCGAATCTCTCTGTCCTCACCGGAGATGATCCGCTCATGGTCGTACGGCGAAGTTAAAAAGCCGGAAACCATCAATTATCGTACCTTCAAGCCGGAACGCGACGGCCTGTTCTGCGCCAAGATCTTTGGCCCCGTGCGGGATTACGAATGCTTGTGCGGCAAGTACAAGCGTTTGAAGCACCGCGGTGTGGTCTGCGAAAAATGCGGCGTTGAAGTCACGCTGTCCAAAGTGCGTCGTGAGCGCATGGGTCATATCGAACTGGCATGCCCGGTTGCGCACATTTGGTACCTCAAATCGCTGCCTTCGCGCATCGGCTTGCTGCTGGACATGACCCTGCGCGACATCGAGCGCGTGCTTTATTTCGAAGCGTTTGTGATCACCGATCCTGGCATGACCACTCTGAACAAGGGTGATCTTCTGACCGATGAAATGTACATCGACGCGATTGAACAATTCGGTGACGAATTCGAAGCGGACATGGGCGCAGAAGCCATCCAGAAACTGCTCAAGGACATTGATCTGGATCAGCAGATCCTGACCCTGCGCGATGAATTGGCGAGCACTGGTTCTGAAACCAAGATCAAACGCTTGTCCAAGCGTTTGAAGCTGATCGAGGCATTCAAGGAGTCCGGCAACCGCCCCGAGTGGATGGTTCTGACCCAATTGCCGGTGCTGCCGCCCGATCTGCGTCCGTTGGTGCCGCTGGATGGTGGTCGTTTCGCGACTTCCGATCTTAACGACCTGTATCGTCGCGTCATCAACCGTAACAACCGCCTCAAGCGTCTGATCGAAATCAATGCGCCGGACATCATCCTGCGTAACGAAAAGCGGATGCTGCAGGAATCGGTTGACTCTCTGTTGGATAACGGTCGTCGTGGCCGTGCCGTTACCGGCACCAACAAGCGTCCGCTGAAGTCCTTGGCCGACATGATCAAGGGTAAGCAGGGTCGCTTCCGTCAGAACCTGCTCGGTAAGCGTGTGGATTACTCTGGCCGTTCGGTCATCGTGGTTGGCCCGACGCTGCGTCTGCATCAGTGCGGCCTGCCCAAGAAAATGGCTTTGGAACTCTTCAAGCCGTTCATCTTCGGTAAGTTGCACCGTCGCGGCCTCGCGACCACCATCAAGGCGGCCAAGAAACTGGTTGAGCGTGAAGGTCCGGAAGTTTGGGACGTACTCGAAGAAGTCATCCGCGAACATCCGGTATTGCTGAACCGCGCGCCAACTTTGCATCGTTTAGGTATCCAGGCGTTCGAGCCGATCCTGATCGAAGGTAAGGCTATTCAGTTGCACCCGCTCGTTTGCTCGGCCTACAACGCCGACTTCGACGGTGACCAGATGGCCGTCCACGTGCCGTTGTCGCTCGAAGCTCAGGCCGAAGCCCGTGCCCTGATGATGTCCACGAACAACGTGCTGTCGCCTGCGAACGGTGACCCGGTGATCGTGCCGTCACAGGATATCGTATTGGGTATCTACTACATGACGCGCGCCAAGGTAAATGGCCGTGGCGAAGGCATGGTGTTTGCGGATCTGGATGAAGTTCAGCGCGCCTACGACAACCATCAGGTCGAGCTGGGTGCTCAGATCAAAGTACGTGTCAACGACTGGATTCGTTATGACGACGGGACAGCCGAATCCGTTCGCCATATTCTTGAGACAACCGTAGGCCGTGCCCTGCTGTACAAGGCATTGCCAGAAGGCGTGCCGTTTGAGCAGATCAACAAGGATATGGGCAAGAAAGCCATCTCTGCACTGTTGAACTACGTCTACCGTCAGTTGGGTCTGAAAGACACCGTTCTGTTTGCGGATCAGTTGATGTACACCGGCTTCCGTTACGCGACGCGTTCCGGCATTTCGATCTGCTCGGATGACATGTTGGTTCCACCTTCCAAGCCGGCCGAATTGGCAAAAGCAGAAGCCGAAGTGGGTGAAATCCAAAACCAGTACTCACAAGGTTTGGTTACGGAAAAAGAGCGTTACAACAAAGTGGTCGACATCTGGTCACGGGCAAACGATCAAATTTCGCGCGCGATGATGGAGCAGTTGGGTACCGAAAAGGTCGTCGACCGTGAAGGTAATACCGTCAAGCAAAGCTCGTTCAACGCGATCTTCATGATGGCAGATTCCGGTGCGCGGGGTTCCGCGGCCCAGATTCGTCAGTTGGCCGGTATGCGTGGTTTGATGACCAAACCGGATGGCTCGATCATCGAAACGCCCATCACTGCTAACTTCCGCGAAGGCCTGAACGTACTCCAGTACTTCATTTCAACGCACGGTGCGCGTAAAGGTCTGGCCGATACGGCATTGAAGACGGCGAACTCGGGTTACCTCACCCGTCGTCTGGTCGATGTGGCGCAAGATATCGTGATCACTATCGATGACTGCGGCACGCAATCACCGGGACTTAAAGTCACTGCCGTCATTGAAGGCGGTGACGTGGTTCAGGGCCTGGGCGCCCGTATACTTGGACGCACCACATCTCAAGACGTGTTGATGCCAGGCTCCGATGAAGTGCTCGTGCCATCGGGTACCGTGATCAATGAAGTGCTGGTCGCCCGTCTTGAAGAGTCGGGTGTGGATGAGGTGTGGGTTCGTACACCGATTGGTTGCGAATCGCGTCATGGTATTTGCCAGAAGTGCTACGGTCGCGATCTTGCCCGCGGCAACCTCGTGAACATCGGTGAGTCCGTCGGCGTTATTGCCGCGCAGTCCATCGGTGAACCGGGTACCCAGTTGACCATGCGTACCTTCCACATTGGTGGTGCCGCATCCCGTTCTGCATCAGCCAGTTCCGTGCAGAACAAGGCGGCGGGTGTCGTTCGCCTGCACAACCTTAAAACGGTGAAGAATCGCGATAACGATCTGGTCGCAGTCACTCGTTCGGGCGAATTGGGCATGATCGATGATCAAGGCCGTGAGCGTGAGCGTTACAAAATTCCTTACGGCGCGGTCATCCGGGTCAAGGAAGGCGAAAAAGTTGCCGGTGGTACCACCCTGGCTACTTGGGATCCGCACACGCATCCCGTTGTCAGTGAAATGCAGGGCCAGGCCCGTTTCTCTGATTTCGTGGACGGTCAGTCGGTCAAATCCGATACCGATGAAATCACGGGTCTGTCCTCTCAAGTGGTCATTGATCCGAAGCATCGCAATAGTGCTGCCAAGGAATTGCGCCCGGCCATCGCCTTGATCGATGACGCTGGTGAGCCGGTCTGCCTGGCTGGTACCGACATCCCCGCGTTCTATGTGCTCCCTGCCGGCGCGATTATCGGTATTGAGGATGGCGCCGCCGTTCAGGTGGGTGACATCATCGCGCGTATTCCTCAGGAATCGTCGAAGACGCGTGACATCACCGGTGGTCTGCCTCGCGTTGCCGACTTGTTCGAGGCTCGTAAACCGAAAGAACCGGCCATTCTGGCGGAGTACACCGGTACGATCAGCTTCGGCAAGGAAACCAAAGGCAAGCAGCGTCTGGTCATAACCGACGAGCATGGTGAAGCGCATGAAGAGCTGATTCCAAAATACCGCGTCATCAACGTATTCGAAGGTGAGCACGTGGCGCGTGGTGAAGTTATCGCCGATGGTGAGTTGACGCCACACGACATTCTGCGTCTGCGCGGCATTCCGGATCTGGCTGCGTACATCATCAAGGAAATTCAGGACGTCTACCGCCTACAGGGCGTTATCATCAGCGACAAGCACATCGAAGTGATTGTGCGTCAGATGCTGCGCAAGGTCGAAATCAGCGAACCGGGTGATTCCGGCTATCTGCGCGGTGATCAGGTGGACAAGGCGCGTTTGCTTGAAGAGAACCGCATGCTCGAGCAGGCCGGTAAGTTCGCCGCGAAGTTCGATCCGATGCTGCTGGGTATTACCAAAGCGTCACTGGTTACCGAGTCGTTCATTTCGGCAGCCTCGTTCCAGGAGACGACACGTGTCCTGACCGACTCGTCTACCCGAGGCGCTCGAGATGAACTGCGTGGCTTGAAGGAAAACGTCATTGTGGGGCGTCTCATCCCCGCAGGGACTGGCTTGGCTCATCACCAAGAGCGCCGTCGCCGTCGTCATTTGACGATGGATTCGGCCAACGCCTTGTTCATGGATAGCGATTCTTCGGATGCGCGTGTCGATGAAGGGGAAAACGTATCGTAACAAGTTCAGCCAATGCTCATCTATTGGATTGACAGATTACGGCACACTGCTTAGAATCACTGCCCTTTGCGACGGGTCTCAGCCCGTCGCGCTAGTTTTTGGTCGGAGAAGACATAACCATGGCTACTGTAAATCAGCTCGTGCGCAAGCCGCGCAAGCGACTGGTCGAGAAGACTAAAGTACCTGCACTCGAAGGCTGCCCGCAGCGTCGTGGTGTATGTACTCGTGTATACACAACAACCCCTAAGAAGCCGAACTCAGCGCTGCGTAAAGTGGCCCGTGTTCGTCTGACTTCAGGTTTTGAAGTCACCGGTTACATCGGCGGTGAAGGCCATAACCTTCAGGAGCACTCCGTGGTCCTGATTCGTGGTGGTCGTGTAAAGGATTTGCCTGGTGTTCGTTACCACGTCGTACGCGGTAGCCTGGATACCCAAGGTGTTGATAAGCGCCGTCAAGGTCGCTCAAAATATGGCGCGAAGCGCCCCAAAGCCAAATAAACGGCTAAATAACGGTTGGATTAGAAAATGCCTAGAAGAAGAGAAGTACCGAAGCGCGAGATTTTGCCAGACCCTAAATACGGTAATGTCACTGTCGCTAAGTTTATCAACATGATCATGTTGAGCGGGAAGAAGTCTGTCGCCGAATCAATTTTGTACGGCGCGATGACAATCGCTGAAGCAAAAGGCAAGGGTCACCCCGTCGAGCTCGTTGAACGCGCGCTGGAGAATGTGGCACCTGCGGTTGAAGTTAAATCACGCCGGGTTGGTGGTGCTAACTACCAGGTTCCTGTCGAAGTTCGTGCCGTTCGTCGTTCCTCGCTGGCCATGCGCTGGTTGATTGATGCCGCGCGTAAGCGTGGTGAAAAGACCATGGCTGCCAAGTTGGCCGGCGAGTTGATGGACGCGGCCGAAAGCCGGGGTTCAGCTGTTAAGAAACGTGAAGATACACACCGAATGGCAGAGGCTAACAAAGCTTTTGCACATTTCCGCTGGTAATTTAAGAGGTAATCCCTGTGGCCAGAACCACCCCGCTCGAGCGCTACCGTAACTTCGGTATCATGGCGCATATTGATGCCGGTAAGACAACGACCACTGAACGTATTTTGTTCTACACCGGTGTTTCACACAAAATCGGTGAAGTCCATGACGGCGCCGCCACCATGGACTGGATGGAGCAGGAGCAGGAGCGTGGCATCACGATCACTTCTGCTGCTACTACCGCGTTCTGGGGTGGTATGGATAAGCAGTTCGAACCGCATCGGTTCAACATTATCGATACACCCGGTCACGTTGACTTCACCATCGAAGTAGAGCGCTCACTGCGCGTACTTGATGGCGCGGTTTTCGTGCTTTGTGCCGTGGGTGGGGTTCAGCCACAGTCTGAAACCGTATGGCGTCAGGCCAACAAGTACAGCGTCCCGCGACTTGCCTTCGTGAACAAGATGGACCGCTCAGGTGCTGATTTCTACCGTGTCATGGAACAGCTCAAGAAACGATTGGGCGCGAACCCACTGCCTGTCGTGCTGCCCATTGGTGCTGAGGAAGGTTTCGAAGGCGTTATCGATCTTCTGCGCATGAAAGCGATTTACTGGAATACCGAAGACATGGGTTTGACCTATGACGAGAAGGAAATTCCGGCCGAATTGCTCGAAAAGGCAAAGACCTATCGCAGCCAGATGATGGAAGCGGCAGCCGAAGCCAATGAAGAGGTGATGGAAAAGTACCTCGAAACCGGCGATTTGACCGATGATGAAATTGTTTCAGGCCTGCGTCAGCGCACCCTCAACAACGAGATCATCCCGGCACTGTGCGGTACGGCGTTCAAGAACAAGGGTGTCCAGAAAATGCTGGACGCGGTTATCGATTACCTGCCTTCACCGACTCAAGTCCCGCCAATCAAGGGCGAGTTGCCGGACGGTACGCCCTCCGTGCGCAAAACGGGTGATAACGAGCCATTCTCCGCTCTGGCATTCAAGATCATGTCGGATCCCTTCGTTGGTTCTCTGACATTCTTCCGTGTTTATTCAGGCGTGGTGAATGCTGGTGACGGCGTACTGAACTCCACCAAGGGCAACAAAGAGCGTTTGGGTCGTATTTTGCAGATGCATGCGAACTCACGTGAAGAGATCAAAGAAGTTCGTGCTGGTGATATTGCCGCCGCGGTCGGTCTGAAAAACGTCATCACGGGCGATACACTTTGCGATTTGGCCAATCCAATCATCCTTGAGCGTATGATCTTCCCTGAGCCGGTCATCTCCGTTGCGGTAGAGCCTAAAACCAAGGGTGACCAGGAGAAAATGGGCATGGCGCTGGGTCGCCTTGCGCAGGAAGATCCCTCATTCCGTGTGTTCACCGATGAAGAATCCGGTCAGACCATCATTGCGGGTATGGGCGAACTTCACCTTGAGATTCTCGTTGACCGTATGCGTCGCGAATTCAAGGTTGAGGCAAATATCGGTAAGCCGCAGGTGGCATATCGTGAAACCATTCGCGGTACGGTCGAGCAGGACGGTAAGTTCGTTCGCCAGTCCGGTGGTCGTGGTCAGTACGGTCATGTCAAGATTCGGATCGAGCCACTGGAAGTCGGCGGCGGATACGAGTTTGTCAACGGCATCGTTGGTGGCGTCGTTCCCCGCGAATACATTCCTGCCGTTGACAAGGGTATTCAGGAACAGATCAAAAATGGCGTGATCGCGGGTTACCCGGTTGTTGACGTCAAGGTCACCCTGTTTGACGGTTCGTACCACGAAGTTGACTCCAACGAAATGGCGTTCAAAATCGCCGGTAGCATGGCATTCAAAGAAGGTGCAGTTAAAGCGAATCCGGTACTGCTCGAGCCGATGATGAAGGTCGAGGTGGAAACACCCGAAGATTACATGGGTGACGTGATCGGAGACTTGAACCGTCGTCGCGGCATGATTCAGGGTATGGAAGATACCGTTGGTGGTGGCAAGCAGGTTAAGGCTGAGGTGCCATTGTCTGAAATGTTCGGTTATGCCACCGATTTGCGTTCAGCTACCCAAGGCCGTGCTACCTACTCCATGGAGTTTGCTCGTTATGGCGAGGCGCCTAAAAACGTCGCTGACGCAGTCATTAAAGGCAAGTCCGCGTAATTACTGATTAATACTTATTTGAGGCTTTTATCATGTCAAAAGAGAAATTTGAACGGAACAAACCGCACGTTAACGTGGGCACGATTGGTCACGTTGACCACGGCAAGACCACATTGACTGCTGCGATCACTAAAGTGATGGCGGAAATGCATGGTGGTGCGTCACTGGGCTACGACCAGATTGACAAGGCGCCTGAAGAGAAAGCGCGCGGCATCACCATCAATACCTCACACGTTGAGTACGAGTCAGACACACGTCACTACGCCCACGTCGACTGCCCAGGACATGCTGACTATGTTAAGAACATGATCACCGGCGCAGCCCAGATGGACGGTGCGATCCTCGTCTGTTCAGCGGCCGACGGCCCCATGCCACAGACCCGTGAGCACATCCTGCTGTCACGTCAGGTCGGCGTACCCTATATCGTCGTATTCCTGAACAAAGCCGACATGGTTGACGATCCAGAGCTCCTCGAACTCGTCGAGATGGAAATTCGCGACCTGCTGAGCAAGTACGAATTCCCGGGCGACGACACCCCGATCGTCACCGGTTCAGCGCTCAAAGCCCTCGAAGGCGACACCAGCGACATCGGCGTACCTTCTGTAATCAAACTCGTCAAAGCAATGGACGACTACTTCCCAGAGCCAGAGCGTGCCGTTGACGGTACCTTCCTGATGCCAGTAGAAGACGTATTCTCCATTTCTGGTCGCGGTACCGTTGTAACCGGTCGTATCGAGCGCGGCATTGTCAA
Source organism: Halothiobacillus neapolitanus c2 (assembly GCF_000024765.1). Classification (GTDB taxonomy): domain Bacteria; phylum Pseudomonadota; class Gammaproteobacteria; order Halothiobacillales; family Halothiobacillaceae; genus Halothiobacillus; species Halothiobacillus neapolitanus. The sequence goes on from NC_013422.1 coordinate 336,866, forward strand.
AGTGGGCGAAGAAGTCGAAATCGTCGGTATTCGCGACACCACCAAGACCACCGTTACCGGTGTAGAAATGTTCCGCAAACTGCTCGACCAAGGCATGGCTGGCGACAACGTCGGTATCCTTCTTCGTGGCACTAAGCGTGACGACGTCGAACGTGGTCAAGTACTGTGCAAGCCTGGTTCAATCAAGCCGCACACCAAGTTCGAAGCCGAAGTTTACATTCTGGGTAAAGATGAAGGTGGTCGTCATACCCCATTCTTCAACGGCTACCGTCCCCAGTTCTACTTCCGTACCACGGACGTCACCGGTTCATGCGTATTGCCCGAAGGCACCGAAATGGTCATGCCAGGCGACAACGTTGCCATGACCGTTAGCCTGATTGCCCCGATTGCGATGGAAGACGGCCTGCGTTTTGCGATTCGTGAAGGCGGCCGCACAGTCGGCGCCGGTGTTGTCTCTAAAATCATCGAGTAATTAATATGGCTTCTCAAACTATCCGTATCCGTCTGAAAAGCTTCGATCATCGCTTGATTGATCGTTCGGCAGCAGAAATCGTTGATACTGCGCGCCGTTCCGGCGCTCGGGTCAAGGGTCCTATTCCTTTGCCGAGCCGCAAGGAGCGTTTCACCGTTCTGGTTTCTCCGCACGTCAACAAAGACGCGCGTGACCAGTATGAGCTTCGCACCCACAAGCGTGTGCTTGACATCATCGAACCAACGGATCGAACCGTTGATTTGTTGATGCAGCTTGATCTTGCTGCTGGTGTCGATGTTCAAATTCGGTTGAATTAATTTGTAATTCAAATAGGACTTTACGTCCTGTTTGAATGCTGATAAATTAATGACCCTTTTCAGCCCGGCGCTGTTGCGTCGGGCTGAATATTTCAGGCGAACCGGTCAATCGTAATCGGCGTCTTTCATAAGTTAGAGGTATTAACCATGTCTTTAGGTGTAGTCGGTCGCAAGGTCGGCATGACTCGCGTCTTTGACGATGCTGGTGTTTCTACGCCAGTAACGGTCATTGAGGTAGAGCCCAATCGCGTGACTCAGCTCAAAACCCCGGAAGTGGATGGCTATACCGCCGTTCAAGTCACTACCGGTACGCGTCGCGCCTCTCGTGTAACCAAGGCGATGGCCGGTCATTACGCGAAAGCTGAAACAGCATCTGGTCGCATGTCTACGGAATTCCGTATTTCTGCCGATGAGCTTGCTGGCTTCCAACCAGGTGCTGAGATCACTGTCTCCATCTTTGATGGCGTCGAGAAGGTTGACGTTGCAGGTCAGAGCAAAGGTAAAGGCTTTGCCGGTACTGTTAAGCGCTACAACTTCCGCACTCAAGATGCGACTCATGGTAACTCTCGCTCACACCGTGTGCCGGGTTCCATCGGTCAAAACCAGACACCGGGTCGCGTATTTCCGGGCAAGAAGATGTCCGGTCATATGGGTGACGAGCGCGTGTCGTCTTTGGGTTTGAAAGTGGTTCGGGTGGATGTCGAGCGTGGTTTGATCCTCGTGAAAGGCGCCGTGCCAGGTTCAACAGGCGGCGACGTAATCGTTCGTCCTTCTGTCAAGATTAAAGGCTGAGGCACGTCATGGAATTACAGGTTAAAGATGGCGCTGCTATCAGCGTCTCAGAACAAATTTTCGATCGGAGCTACAACGAAGGTCTGATTCATCAGGCGGTAGTTGCGTTTATGGCTGGTGCGCGTTCTGGCACCAAGCGTCAATTGACTCGCTCAGAAGTTTCCGGTGGCGGTAAGAAGCCATGGAATCAGAAGGGTTCGGGTCGCGCGCGTGCTGGTACGACCCGTTCACCCATCTGGCGTACTGGTGGCGTGACCTTTGCTGCCCGCCCGCGTAACTTTGAGCAGAAGATCAACCGTAAAGCGTATCGCGTTGCGATGGCTTCTATCTTCTCTGAGCTGGTTCGTCAGGATCGCCTGATCGTTGTCGAGTCGCTGACAGTTTCTTCACCCAAAACGCGTGAAGTGTTGGGTCTGGTGAAAAACTTAGGTATTCAGGGTGGTCGCACATTGTTTGTTGCTGAAGCATTCGATGAGCATTTCTTCCTGGGTTCGCGGAACGTGATTGAACTCGGTTATCTCACGGCAGATATGTTGGATCCGGTTAGTCTGGTTGGCGCTGAACGCGTGGTAATCACCCGTGCGGCCGTCAAAATGGTTGAGGAGTGGTTGTCATGATGCGGGAAAAACTTTTTGACGTATTGCGTTCACCTCTGGTGACCGAGAAAACGGCACGCGCAAATCAAGAAAACCAATATGCGTTTCGCGTCGCGACTACGGCAACAAAGGCTGAGATCAAGGCTGCGGTCGAGCAGTTGTTCAGCGTCAATGTGATGGCTGTGCAAACGTTGAACGTAGCTGGTAAAGCTCGCCGCTTCCGTGGTGTGGCCGGTCGTCGTGCTGACTGGAAAAAAGCTTATGTCACATTGGCTGAAGGTCAAGCGATTGATCTGGGCCAGGCGAACTAAACCGGTCTGGTTAAGTAAGGAATTAAATCATGGCATTGAAAATTGCAAAACCAACCTCCCCGGGTCGTCGTTCGGTCATCGAGATCGATCGTTCGCATCTCTATAAGGGTGCTCCGTACGCTCCGTTGCTGGAAAAGAAATCCAACACCGGTGGTCGTAACAACCTGGGCCGGATTACCACGCGTCATATCGGTGGTGGTCATAAACAGCATTATCGTCTGGTCGACTTCAAGCGCGTAAAAGATGGCATTCCCGCCACTGTAGAGCGTATTGAATATGATCCGAACCGCACCGCGCACATTGCATTGATCATGTATGCGGATGGTGAGCGTGCCTATATTCTGGCGCCTCGTGGCGTGGTTCCTGGTCAAGTTGTTCTGTCAGGTGTTGAAGCACCAATTCGTGCGGGTAACTGCTTGCCGATGCGCAACATTCCAATCGGTTCAACCATTCATGCGGTGGAACTGAAGCCAGGCAAAGGCGCGCAAATAGCTCGTAGTGCCGGCGCTGCCGTGCAACTGGTGGCTCGCGAAGGTGCCTACGTCACACTGCGTCTGCGTTCTGGCGAGACCCGTAAGGTTTTGGCCGAATGTCGCGCCACACTGGGCGAAGTCAGTAACCACGAACACAGCCTACGTTCATTGGGTAAAGCCGGTGCAACGCGTTGGCGCGGTATCCGTCCGACCGTACGAGGCGTGGTCATGAACCCAGTGGATCACCCGCACGGTGGTGGTGAAGGCCGGACTTCAGGCGGTCGTCATCCGGTTACCCCATGGGGCGTGCCGACCAAGGGCTACAAAACTCGCACGAACAAGCGTACAGACAAACTTATTGTCCGTCGTCGTTCTAAATAATTCACTGATATAGAGGGTTAAAAGGTGCCACGTTCACTTAAGAAAGGTCCCTTCGTGGACCATCACTTGCTGAAAAAGGTGGAAGAGGCTGCTGCGGCCAATAACCGTCGGCCCATAAAGACCTGGTCTCGTCGCTCGATGATCCTTCCGGATTTCATCGGCCTGACCATTGCGGTCCATAACGGTCGCCAGCACATTCCAGTTCTCGTCAACGAAAACATGGTTGGACACAAACTCGGTGAGTTTGCGCCTACCCGGACTTACCGGGGACATGTGGCTGATAAGAAAGCCAAGCGCTAGGAGACTGATATGCAAGCTACAGCTTTACACCGTTATGCACGTATTTCTCCTCAGAAGGCCCGCCTTGTTGCGGATCTGGTGCGGGGGCAGGGCGTCGCCCAGGCAATTGAAACATTGACGTTCAGCGACAAGAAAGGCGCTGATCTGATCAAGAAGGTCCTGGAGTCGGCGATTGCCAACGCGGAAAACAATGAAGGCGCAGACGTTGATCGTCTGCGTATCGCGACGATCATGGTCGACGAGGGTCCGGTTTTGAAACGTTTCCGTGCACGAGCCAAAGGCCGCGGCGCACGTATCCTGAAAAAAACCAGTCATATTCTAGTCACGGTCAGCGAGCGGTAAGGGGAGAGTTATGGGTCAGAAAGTACATCCGGTAGGATTCCGGCTCGGGATTTCCTCTGATTGGACATCTCGCTGGTATGCCGATAGTAAGTTGTTCCCGGTTCAACTGAACCAAGATGTGCGCACGCGTGCATTCATCAAGGACAAACTGAAAGAAGCATCCGTTTCACGTATTCAGATCGAGCGTCCAGCCCGTTCTGCGTCAGTTACGATCCACACGGCTCGTCCTGGGATCGTGATTGGTCGCAAGGGTGAGGACATTGAGCGTCTTCGCGGTGAAATTGCTCCGATGTTGGGTGTTGATCGCAACGCGGTCAAGCTCTCGGTTGAAGAGATTCGCAAGCCAGAATTGGACGCGCAACTGGTCGCCGAATCCATTGCACAGCAGCTTGAGCGTCGGATTATGTTCCGCCGCGCCATGAAGCGTGCCGTGCAAACATCCATGCGCCTTGGTGCGGGTGGGATCAAAGTCAATGTATCTGGTCGTTTAGGCGGTGCAGAGATTGCCCGTAACGAATGGTACCGCGAAGGTCGTGTGCCCTTGCACACCCTGCGTGCCGACATCGATTACGGCTTTGCAGAGGCCCAAACTACCTATGGCGTCATTGGCGTCAAAGTTTGGATTTTTAAAGGCGAAGTGTTTGGCGTCCCGGGCAACCGTGATGGCAAAGCTGCGACAGCCTGAACCGATCAGATAGGTAAGTGGAGCTAACATTATGCTGCTGCCAAAACGTACAAAATTCCGCAAGCAGTTCCGTGGCAAAAATCGGGGCATTGCGACGACAGGCAATAAAGTGAGCTTTGGTGAATTCGGTCTGAAATCACTGGAGCGCGGTGAAATTACATCTCGTCAAATCGAGTCGGCTCGTCGTGCCATTTCACGTCATGTGAAGCGGGGCGGTAAGATCTGGATCCGGATTTTCCCGGATACTCCGATCACCAAGAAGCCACTCGAAGTGCGGATGGGTAAGGGTAAAGGGAGCGTCGAGTACTGGGTGGCTAAAATTCAGCCCGGCAAGATGCTTTATGAAATTGAAGGTGTGACAGAAGATATCGCGCGTCAAGCGTTCTCATTGGCCTCGGCCAAGCTTCCCGTCAAGACGACCTTCGTAACGCGGGTACTGATGTAATGAGCAAAATCACTAACGAATTGCGCGAAAAATCACCAGAAGGTTTGCGTGAAGAGTTGTTGGCGATTAAACGCGAACAGTTCAATTTGCGCATGCAAAAAGCGACGGGTCAGGAATCCAAATCGCATTTGATTCGCGAAGCCCGGAAAAACGTGGCTCGAATCAAAACGATTCTGACCGAGAAGGAGCAAGGCTGAGATGTCTACTGAAACAAACGAAAACGTCATCCGTACCCGCGTTGGTCGCGTGACCAGCGACAAGATGGATAAATCAATCACGGTTGCCATCGAGCGCCGCGTAAAGCATCCCTTGTACGGTAAGTTCATTACTAAAACCACAAAGCTTCACGTGCACGATGAAGACAATCAGTCTCGTGTGGGCGATAGCGTTGAAATCCGTGAGTCACGTCCGATTTCCAAGACGAAATCTTGGACACTGGTTCGTGTCATTACGCGCGCAGCCGTTTAAGGAGCAAGAATCATGATTCAAATGCAAACCATTCTGGACTCTGCGGACAACAGCGGCGCCAAGAAAATCCAGTGCATCAAAGTACTGGGTGGCTCACATCGTCGTTATGCGGGTATCGGTGACATCATCAAGGTGTCTATTAAAGATGCTATTCCACGTGGCCGTGTCAAAAAGGGTGACGTGTACAACGCAGTCGTTGTGCGCACTGCAAAAGGCGTTCGTCGTGCGGATGGTTCACTGATCCGCTTCGATGGCAATGCTGCTGTTTTGTTAAACGCTAAACTCGAGCCAATCGGCACGCGTATCTTTGGCCCTGTCACCCGCGAACTGCGTGGCGAGAAGTTCATGAAGATCGTGTCGCTTGCGCCCGAAGTGATTTGAGGATATCGCCATGCGTAAAATTCGACAAGGTGATGAAGTAGTCGTCATCGCAGGTAAAGACAAAGGTCGCCGCGGCACAGTGTTGCGCGTGATCAATGATGGCGCCCGCGTTGTCGTCGAAAATATCAACAAGGTTAAGAAGCATATGAAGCCCAACCCCATGCTGGGTCAGACGGGCGGAATTATCGAAATGGAGAAATCCATTGATATTTCTAACGTAATGCTGTTTAATCCCGCCTCCGAAAAAGGGGATCGGGTTGGCTTCAAACATCTTGAAGACGGCACGAAGGTTCGTTTTTTTAAATCCAACGGCGAAGTCGTTGACACAAAATAGGTTGAATTAAGATGGCTCGTCTTCAGGAATTATACACCAGTACTTATCTGCCCCAGCTGAAAGAAAAGTTGGGTCTCGATAACGTCATGGCCGTTCCGAAGCTGACCAAGATTACTTTGAACATGGGCTTGGGTGACTCGGCGCGTGACAAGAAAGTAATCGACAGTGCAGTGGATGAAATGGCAGCAATTTCGGGTCAAAAGCCCGTTGTGACTTATGCGCGTAAGTCGATTGCCGGCTTCAAGCTGCGCGAAGGGATGCCATTAGGCGTCAAGGTGACCTTGAGAGGAAGTACGATGTACGAATTCTTCGATCGGTTGATCCAGATCTCTGTTCCTCGCATACGTGATTTCCGCGGCCTCAATCCCAAGTCGTTTGACGGTCGTGGCAATTACAGCATGGGGGTGAAAGAGCAAATTATTTTCCCGGAAATTGATTACGACAAAATCGATCAAATCCGCGGGATGGATATCACGATCACGACTACCGCTCAGAATGATGACCAGGCACGGGCACTGCTCGAATGCTTCGGTTTCCCATTCCGCCGGTAAGGGAGTTTTAAATGGCTAAGAAAAGTATGTTGAATCGGGAAGAGCAGCGTCAAAAGCTCTCGGCTCGTTATCAAGCTAAGCGCGACCAATTGCGTGCAGTTCTGAATGATCCAAATGCGGATTTTGACGCAAAAATGCAAGCTTCTGCTGCATTGAGCAAGTTGCCGCGTGATTCTTCTGTGTGCCGCCAGGTTCGCCGTTGCGCGATCACTGGTCGCCCAAAGGGTGTCTACCGCAAGTTCGCGCTCGGTCGGAACAAGCTCCGTCAATTGGCAATGTCTGGTGAGATTCCAGGCCTTCGCAAAGCAAGTTGGTAATGAGGTGACATTATGAGTATGAGTGATCCAATTTCCGACATGCTGACCCGTATCCGTAACGCTCAGAATGCCCGTAAGCCAAACGTGAGCATGCCTTCTTCCAAGTTCAAGCAAGCCATTGCCAAAGTTCTGAAAGAAGAAGGTTACATCGGTGACTTCCAGGTTTCTGGCGATGCCAAGCCGACCTTGTCCATTGCGCTGAAATATTTTCAGGGCAAGCCTGTCATTGACATGATCAAGCGTGTCTCTAAGCCGGGCTTCCGCGTTTACAAGAACGCGGACGAACTGCCTACCGTTATCGGTGGTCTGGGTGTGGCGATCCTTTCTACATCACAGGGTGTTATGCCTGATCGCGAAGCGCGTCGGCAGAACATCGGTGGTGAAGTTATTTGCCTCGTATCTTAATTGGGAGTGAATCATGAGTCGTGTTGCTAAAAAGCCCGTCGCCATTCCCAAAGGTGTCGAGGTTAAATTGAATGGTCAAGTCATCTCATTCAAGGGGCCGAAAGGTCAGCTTGAATTGACATTGCACAAATCAGTCAGTGTGGATATGGCGGCTAACGAATTACGTTTTGAGCCTGAGTCTGATCAGTTCATTGCTATGGCGGGCACCATGCGCGCTTTGGCAAACAACAATATTCAGGGCGTATCAGCTGGTTTTGAGATGAAGCTGCAACTGGTTGGTGTGGGGTACCGTGCGCAGGTTCAGGGCAGCACTCTGAACCTTGCACTGGGTTTCTCTCATCCAATCAACTTCGCTATCCCTGCGGGCATCACTATTGAAACGCCTTCGCAAACGGAAATCATTATTCGTGGTGCGGATCGTCAAAAAGTGGGTCAAGTGGCTTCCAATATCCGTGGTTACCGTCCGCCAGAGCCGTATAAAGGCAAGGGCGTGAAGTACCACGATGAAGTCATCTTCCGTAAGGAAGCGAAGAAGAAATAAGGGTTAGCTATGAACGAAAAATCACAAAATCGTCTGCGTCGTGCGCGCCGCACACGTGCCAAAATCGTCCGGTTGGGTGTTCATCGGCTGACGGTTTACCGTACAGCGCAGCATACCTACGCTCAAATCTTTACGCCTGATGGCGCGACCGTTGTTGCATCATCCTCAACGTTGCACCCAGGTGTGATCGAAGCGGGTAAGCACGGTGGCAACATCGATGCCGCCAAGCGTGTTGGTGAGATGGTCGCCAAGGCTGCCCTTGCCAAAGGCATTACAAACGTCGCATTTGACCGCTCTGGATTTATTTTCCATGGCCGGATCAAGGCATTGGCCGAATCCGCTCGTGAATCCGGTCTGCAATTCTAAGAGGTTATGCAATGAGTAGAAATTCTAACGAAGTTGCGACCGATGGCTTGATCGAGAAACTCGTGGCTGTAAACCGGGTTGCCAAGGTCGTCAAAGGTGGTCGTATTTTTTCATTCACCGCGCTGACAGTTGTTGGTGATGGTGAAGGTCGTGTTGGTTTCGGTTACGGCAAAGCGAAAGAAGTGCCAGCTGCAATCCAGAAGGCCATGGATCGCGCTAAGCGCAATATGGTTGATGTGCCTTTGCGTGATGGTACCTTGCATTACTCGACAGTTGGTCATCATGGTGCCGCTCAGGTGTTCATGAAGCCGGCCTCAGAAGGTACGGGTGTTATTGCCGGTGGTGCGATGCGTGCTGTATTTGAAGCTGTTGGCGTGCGTAACGTCCTTGCCAAATGCATCGGTACGCGTAACCACATGAATGTGATTCGCGCTACCGTAAATGGCCTGCAGTCAATCAGTTCACCAGAAATGATCGCTTCCAAGCGCGGCAAGCGTGTAGAAGAGATTGTCGGGAGTGCGTCATGAGCCAGCCAGCAATGATTCGTGTTAAGTTGATTCGTTCGACAATCGGTCGTTTGGCATCGCATAAGGCATGTGTCAAAGGTCTTGGCTTGCGTCGTATGAATCACGAAGTTGAGGTCATGGATACGCCAGAGAATCGCGGCATGATCAACAAAATCGAGTATCTGCTCGAAGTTCAGGAGTCCAAGTAATGCGTCTGAATACTTTATCGCCTGCTGACGGCAGCCGCAAAGAACGCACCCGCGTTGGTCGCGGTGTCGGCTCTGGTCTGGGTAAGACCGCGGGTCGCGGTCACAAGGGTCAGAAGTCGCGTTCTGGCGGCTTCCATAAGACAGGTTTCGAAGGCGGTCAGATGCCAATTCAACGCCGGTTGCCTAAAATGGGTTTCCGTTCGTTGCGTGCTTTGGCATCAGCCGAGATTCGTACATCTGAACTCAACAAACTGGACGGTGTTGTTTCTTTGGAAACATTGAAAGCCGCTGGCCTGATTCGTAACGATGTCCGCTTCGTTAAAATCATGCTTTCCGGCGAGGTGACCAAGCCAGTTCAGGTTCAGGGCATTCGTGTCAGCAAGGGCGCGTTGAGCGCTATTGTTGCAGCTGGTGGAAAAGCGGAGTAACCCGTGGCGCTATCAAATGCCGGTGTAGCGAGTTTGGCGGGAGCAGGTCGATTGACTGAGCTCCGTCAGCGCATTTTCTTTGTGATTATGGTGCTGGTTGTCTACCGAATCGGGACCTTCATTCCGTTGCCAGGAATTGATGTCGATGTGATGCGTACTCTGTTTACGCAGCACTCTGGCGGCATCCTTGGCATGATGAATATGTTCTCCGGTGGCGCGCTGTCGCGGATGTCTCTATTTGCCCTGGGTGTTATGCCCTATATTTCTGCTTCGATTATTGTACAACTTCTTTCTTCGGTTCTCCCTTCGCTCGAGCGGATCAAGAAAGAGGGTGAGGCGGGCCGTAGAAAGATCACGCAGTACACTCGTTACGGGACACTTGGTCTTGGCTTGGTTCAGGCGTTGGGTGTTTCCATCGCCTTGCAGGGTCAGTCCGTTGGTGGGCAAAGTCTGGTATACACACCCGGATTCGGTTTCTTATTCGTCGCTACGATGACACTCCTAACCGGTACCATGCTCCTCGTATGGCTCGGTGAGCAGATTACAGAGCGTGGTGTTGGGAACGGTATTTCCTTGATCATCTTCGCCGGTATCGTGGCAGGCTTGCCTACCGCAATTGGTGGTACCGCTGAGTTGGTCCGCACAGGTGAACTCGGTGTAATAACCTTGCTAATTCTTGCTGTGCTGATTGTAGCCGTAACTGCCTTTGTTGTGTTTGTTGAGCGTGGTCAGCGTCGTATCACGGTTAACTATGCACGCCGTCAGCAAGGGCGTGGTATGGCGGGCCAGCAGTCTTCGCATCTGCCTTTGAAGTTGAATATGGCTGGTGTAATCCCGCCTATTTTTGCTTCAAGTATCATCCTGTTCCCAGCAACGCTGGGTAACTGGTTGGGGCAGCAAGAGAACATGGCCTGGTTGCGGAGTGTCTCTACTGCTCTGTCTCCTGGTCAGCCGCTGTATGTGGGTCTGTACGCAACTGCGATTATTTTCTTCTGCTTCTTCTATACGGCATTGGTTTTTAATTCGCGCGAAACTGCGGACAACTTAAAGCGCTCAGGTGCATTTGTCCCAGGTATTCGTCCGGGCGAACATACTGCTCGCTATATTGATAAGGTTCTTACACGTCTGACATTCTGGGGTGCTTTGTACATCACTGCGGTTTGTCTGCTGCCAGAGTTCCTGATTTTGTATTGGAATGTGCCCTTCTACTTCGGCGGCACTTCACTGTTGATTATAGTGGTTGTTCTGATGGACTTTATGGCTCAGGTCCAGTCTCATCTGGTTTCCCACCAGTACGATAGCTTGGTTCGTAAAGCACACTTCAAGTCTGGATTATAAGAATACGGGTTCATTTCCTTGATTCCGTAGTCTTTTTGTTTTATAGTTTCGCGCTCATTTTTTAAGGTGATCTTCGATGGCACGTATCGCGGGAATTAATATTCCAGTGCAAAAACATGTAGTTATTGCACTCACATCAATTTATGGCATTGGCACTACTCGTGCGCAGGCAATCTGCCAGGCTTCTGGTGTTGAACCAAGCCGTAAGGTTCGTGACTTGTCAGAGTCCGAAGTCGAAGCACTGCGCGCTGAAGTGGCCAAATTTATCGTCGAGGGTGACCTTCGACGTGATGTCTCCATGAACATCAAGCGATTGATGGATTTGGGTTGTTATCGTGGGTTGCGTCATCGGCGCGGCCTGCCACTCCGTGGACAGCGCACACGGACAAACGCACGGACTCGCAAGGGTCCGCGTCGCCTGGTTAAGCGCTAATCAGGCTTAATATTCTTCGATTTACGAGAGTAGGATTACTAAATGGCTAAATCTAATGCCCCTGCGCGCAAGAAAATAAAGCGCGTAGTCACTGATGCTGTGGCTCATGTCCATGCGTCATTCAATAACACGATTGTAACGATCACCGATCGTCAAGGTAACGCCTTGAGCTGGGCCACTTCTGGTGGTTCTGGCTTCCGCGGTTCACGCAAGTCAACACCCTTCGCGGCACAGGTTGCTGCTGAGCGTGCTGGCGAAGCTGCCAAGGCTTATGGTGTTAAGAACATCGACGTCGAGATCAAAGGTCCAGGCCCGGGTCGCGAGTCAACCATCCGTGCGTTGAATTCGGTCGGTTTCAAAGTTGGCGTCATTACTGATGTCACTCCGATTCCCCACAATGGTTGCCGTCCGCCTAAAAAGCGTCGTGTCTGAGAGGTATTAGATTATGGCTCGTTATCTTGGTCCCAAATGTAAGTTAAGTCGTCGTGAAGGCACTGATCTTTTTCTCAAATCCGGTGTGCGTTCACACGAAGACAAATGCCATCATGATCGCGCTCCTGGGCAGCACGGTGCAGCACGTAAGCAGAAGGTTTCTGAGTACGGTGTTCAGCTTCGTGAGAAGCAAAAGCTGCGTCGTATTTACGGTGTGCTTGAGCGCCAGTTCGCCAACTATTTCAAGAAAGCTGCTCAGCTGAAAGGTTCAACCGGCGAAAACCTGTTGCAACTGCTTGAATGCCGTTTGGATAACGTTGTTTATCGCATGGGCTTTGGTTCTACGCGTTCTGAATCGCGTCAGTTGGTTTCTCATCGCGCTATTACCGTCAACGGTGAAGTGGTGAACATTGCTTCTTATCAAGTTGCGGCCAATGACGTTGTTGCCGTTCGTGAATCTTCACGCAAACAACAGCGCATCAAGGATTCTCTTGAGATCGCTGCGCAGCGTCCTGACGTGTCCTGGATTTCTGTCGACGCCGCGAAGATGGAAGGCGTATTCAAATCGGCTCCTTCTCGTGATGAGTTGCCAGCCGAAATCAACGAATCACTCGTTGTCGAATTGTATTCCAAGTAATTAACGGGGGTTTGTCATGCAATTAGGTTCTACCGAACTGCTTAAGCCACGACTGGTCGATGTTCAGGTTTTGGACGCGACCCGGGCCCGTGTCGTGCTGGAGCCGCTTGAGCGTGGCTTCGGTTACACACTTGGTAATGCGCTTCGCCGTATTCTTCTTTCTTCCATCCCAGGCGTTGCCGTAACGGAAGCGGAAATTGAAGGTGTTGTTCATGAGTACACTACCATTGAGGGTGTGCACGAGGACGTGCTTGAAATTCTGCTCAACCTGAAAGGTCTTTCTGTCATGCTTCATGGTCGCGACGAGGCCATGCTGAGCATCAAGAAAACTGGTGCTGGCGCCATCACGGCTGCCGATATCAAGGCCGATCACGCTGTTGAAATCATCAATCCTGAGCATCACATTGCTACATTGAATGATCAGGGTAGCTTGGTTATGACCTTCAAGGTCACACGTGGTAAAGGATATGTTCCTGCCAGTGCGCGTCGTGAAGAGGCGGGTGGTCAAATTGGCCGACTGCTGGTTGACGCCTCATTTTCTCCACTGCGTCGCGTTTCTTATTCTGTCGAGCGCGCTCGTGTTGAACAGCGTACCGATCTTGACTCGCTTGTTCTTGATATCGAGACCAACGGTTCTATTTCTGCCGAAGATGCCATTCGTCAAGCCGCTGGCATTTTGGTTGATCAGCTATCGGTCTTTGTTGACCTCAAGGCTGAAAAAGTAGAGCCAGTGGTTGAGCAAGCGCCTGCAGTTGATCCGGTTCTGCTGCGTCCAGTCGATGATCTTGAGTTGACCGTTCGTTCGGCTAACTGCCTGAAGGCAGAAAATATTTATTACATCGGTGATCTCATTCAGCGTACGGAAATCGAGTTGCTAAAAACTCCGAATCTGGGTAAAAAATCGCTGACTGAAATCAAGGACGTTCTGGCCAAGCAGGGTTTGTCTCTGGGTCAACGTCTCGAAAACTGGCCACCTGCAGAGCTTTTGAATCTCGCTGAGTCGAAGATTTAAGGCGATTTGAATTTTTTGGGGTATATGACATGCGTCACCGTCTTTCTGGCCGTCAACTCGGCCGTAACTCCGCACAGCGCAATGCGCTGATGCGTTCTTTAACCAACTCTTTGATTGAGCATGAGTTGATCAAAACAACTCTGCCCAAGGCTAAGGAGCTTCGCCGTTTCGCTGAGCCATTGATCACTTTGGCCAAGGACGATTCGGTTCATGCACGTCGTATGGCTTTCGCTCAGACGCGCAATAAAGAAGTTGTCGGTAAGTTGTTTTCAGATCTGGGCCCTCGCTTCAAGGCGCGTGCCGGTGGCTACGTGCGCATCCTCAAGTGCGGCAATCGTGCGGGCGATAATGCACCGATGGCCTATGTCGAGTTTGTGCAACGTGGTGATGCCGCTTCTGTAGCTGAGTAATTTTCACTCGGGTTCATTTGAAGAAAAACCGGCTCAAAGCCGGTTTTTTTTGTGATCTCGGTTGTTATTTATCTCTGCCTTTGTCAGACTCGTTTGGTTTGCATTATTTGTTTCATTATTGATGAGGGTATTCATGTCTGTTTCCAATAAAATCCGCGGTATTCGCCATTCTGCTCTGGCCCTTGGCGTTGTTCTGGGTTTGATGTCGGTCGGCACCTATGCAGAAGATGCGCCCGCAGCGCCTGCTGCCCAGCCTGCGATGCCAACATTGTCTCCTGAGCAAATGGAGCTGATGAAGGACTTCCAGCAAACGCGTCAGGAGATAGGCGCGCTTGAGCAAAAGCTTCAGGGTATTGAAGCGGAGGCGTACAAGAAGAACCCCAAGCTCGGCAAGCAGCGAGACGGTCTTCGGGACTCTATTAAAAACGCGATGTCCGACAAGAATTTCGACGCGCAGGCCGAATACGATGAGCTCAAAGCGCTGGTTACCAAGATTCAGGGGATGAAGGAAAATGACCCTGAGCGGGCGAAGGATATTCAGAAATTCCGGGAAGGCCAACAGGCGTTTGAACAACGTCAGGCCAAGGCGTTCCAGGATCCTAAAATCCAAAAGCAATCCGAGAAACTTCGCAATGATGTGCGTGCAGCCATGATCAAAGTTGATCCGAAGGCGAAGGATATGTTTGCCGACTTGGATGCCAAAGAGAAGCATATGCGTGACTTGCAAGAGAAAGCCATGAAGATGCATGGCTCTGAGCAAATGGCGCCCGCACCGTCAAAATGATCTCTGAGTCAGTTTGAATGAAGACCCGGCTGATGCCGGGTTTTTTATGTTCGTGATTCTTTCTATTTTGCGTCGGCGGCAATCAGTTGTTCTTGTAGCCGATGAATTTCATCCCGGATGTGCGCAGCCGCTTCAAATTCCAGATCCTTGGCTAACCGATACATTTTGGCTTCGCGTTCCTTGATCTGCTTCAAGATTTGCTCGGAACTCATGGTGACGCTGAAATCGCTCGCTGCTTCTGCTACTAGCGCCATTTTCCTGCTTCGCTGGCTTGCGCCGCGTGAGCCGGGAATCTTGTAGTCGCCAGACTGCAAAATGTCATCCACCCGTTTGTCGATTCCTTTGGGCGTGATGCCTTGCTCCAGATTGTGCTCAATCTGCTTGGCGCGTCGACGGTCCGTTTCATCGATCGCCTTGCGCATGGCGTCCGTGATTCGGTCTGCATACAAAATCGCTTTGCCATGAAGGTTTCTGGCAGCGCGGCCAATGGTTTGAATCAACGATCGCTCAGATCGAAGGAAGCCTTCTTTGTCGGCATCAAAAATGGCCACAAGGGATACTTCGGGGATATCCAGACCCTCGCGCAGCAGATTAATGCCGATCAGGGCATCGAACAGTCCAAGTCGTAGATCACGGATGATCTCGACGCGCTCGACCGTATCGACATCGGAATGGAGATAGCGGACACGCACATCATGCTCTGCCAGATAATCGGCAAGATCTTCTGCCATCCGTTTCGTCAGCGTTGTAATCAGTACCCGTTCACGACGAGAGGCGCGGTCGCGAATCTCGGAGAGTACATCGTCGACCTGACTGGCGACCGGGCGAATTTCGATTTGCGGATCGATGAGCCCTGTGGGGCGGACTACCTGTTCGACAACCTGCGCCGAATGGCTGCCCTCATAGGGACCGGGTGTGGCCGATACGTGAATGGTCTGCGGCATCATTCGTTCGAACTCATCGAATTTCAATGGTCGATTGTCGAGTGCGGATGGGAGCCGAAAGCCGAAATTAACCAGGGTTTCTTTGCGGGAACGATCCCCCTTATACATCGCGCCAAGCTGAGGGACGGTGACGTGGGATTCGTCGATGATCAGCAAGGCATCGGGTGGGAGGTAGTCGTAGAGGCAAGGCGGCGGTTCCCCGGGGTGACGTCCGGACAGGTAACGGGAGTAGTTTTCAATGCCGTTGCAATACCCCAGCTCGTACATCATTTCGATGTCGAAGCGCGTGCGCTGTGCGAGCCGTTGGGCCTCGACCAGTTTGTTCTCCGCATTCAGGTGATCTAGTTGCTGCGTCAGTTCATCCTTGATGGATTCGACGGCAGCCAGAATCCGTTCTCGCGGGGTGACATAGTGCGAGGACGGGTAGATGGTGAAGCGGGGCAATCGACGCCGAATGGCGCCGGTGAGCGGGTCGAACAACGAAATCTGCTCGATTTCGTCGTCAAACAGTTCGACGCGTACGCCTTCGTCGTCGGATTCGGACGGATGGATGTCGATCACATCTCCGCGCACGCGATAGGTGCCGCGACGAAATTCCATGTCATTGCGGGTGTATTGCATCTCGGCCAGTCGGCGCAGTATCTGGCGCTGATCCGCTTTTTCTCCGCGAACCAGATGCAGAATCATCTTCAGGTAAGCATCCGGGTCGCCGAGGCCGTAAATGGAGGAAACCGTTGCCACGATGATGACATCCCGGCGTTCCAGTAGTGCCTTGGTTGCCGAAAGCCGCATCTGCTCGATATGCTCGTTGACCGAGGCATCTTTCTCGATGAATGTATCCGAGGCGGGCACATAAGCTTCCGGCTGGTAGTAATCGTAGTAAGAGACGAAGTATTCAACCGCGTTATTCGGGAAAAATCCCTTCAGCTCGCCATAGAGTTGGGCGGCCAGCGTTTTGTTCGGTGCCAACACAAGAGCCGGTCGTTGCAATCGGTCGATGACATTGGCGATCGTAAAGGTTTTCCCCGAGCCGGTGACGCCCAGAAGGGTCTGCTGCGCGAGTCCATCCTGCAATCCTTCGACGAGCCGAGCTATGGCCGCCGGTTGATCGCCGGCAGGTTGATAATCGGTGACTAAAGTGAATCGGGTGTCCTGCATAAGATGCGAAGTATAGAGGATTGGGCATCGGGTATCCGGTGAAATGGATTATCATGTTAAATTGAATCGAATAAATGGGTTTATTCGCGGGTTTGTCGCCTGGTAATGTGGCGCAGACTCAATTTTTATGTTTTTACAGATAAGGTTTCCATGTCCCAAGAGACGGTATCAGATCCCCAAGCAGCCCAAGAGGCTGAAAAATACGACAACCCGGTGGCGAGCCGGGAATTCATTTTGCAGTTGCTCTCGGAGCAAGATGGCCCTTTGACGCTGAATCGATTGATCAGTCACCTAGAATACGATGGTGATGACGAACGGATCGAAGGCTTGAGCCGCCGCATGCGTGCGATGGAGCGTGATGGCCAGGTCATCCGCAATCGTCGCGGCGGCTACGTGCCGGTCACTCATGCCGAACTGGTGCGTGGTCGCGTGCTGGGTCATCGTGATGGCTTCGGATTTCTCGTGCCCGATGATGGCGGCGACGATGTGTTTCTCTCGCCCCGCGTGATGCGCGCGCTGCTCAATGGCGATCGTGCGGTCGTGCAGGTGACCGGGCTTGATCGCCGTGGACGTCGTGAAGGGAATCTGGTCGAAGTAATTGAGCGGGCCAATGCCGAGATTGTCGGCCGATTGGTGCTGGAGGCGGGCATTGCTTTTGTGGTTCCCGATCATGCGCGGATCACTCAGGATATTCTCGTCCCGATGACCGATCTGATGGGCGCGCGCGATGGTCAGATCGTGCGAGTTGCATTGGTCGAACAGCCCACACTGCGCCACAAGCCCGTCGGCAAGGTTGTTGAGGTGTTGGGTGATCACATGTCGCCAGGCATGGAGATCGATGTCGCCATTAACTCCCACGGTATTCCGCACGAGTGGCCGGAAGAAGTTCTGGCTGCCATTGATGGTTTGAATCCCGAAGTTGAGGAGAGCCACAAGTCAGGGCGAGTCGACTTGCGCTCTATGCCACTTGTCACCATTGATGGCGCCGACTCCAAGGATTTCGACGATGCGGTGTTCTGCCAGGCCGCGCCGGAGGGTTTCCGGTTGCTGGTGGCGATCGCCGATGTCAGTCATTACGTGAATGTGGGCTCTGCCTTGGATCGTGAGGGTTTCAATCGTGCGACGTCCGTGTACTTCCCCGGGCGCGTGCTCCCCATGCTTCCGGAGGTGCTATCAAACGGTTTGTGTTCGTTGAACCCGGCTGTTGATCGCTTGTGCCTCTGCGCCGATATGCTGATCAATAATGAAGGGCATATCGCCAAATTCCGCTTCTTCGAAGGGGTGATGAAGTCTGCTGCGCGTCTGACCTACGATACGGTTGCCAAAGTGCTGGTCGATCAGGATGCTGAGGCGCGCGCGGCACACGCCCATCTGCTCGAACCTCTTGAAACGCTCCATGGCGTATACAAGGTGTTGCGATCAGCGCGTGAACGTCGCGGCGCGATCGATTTTGATACCGTCGAAACCAAGATCGTCTTCGGCGAAGGCCGCAAGATCGAGGCGATCGTGCCCTACGAGCGCAACGATGCGCACAAGATCATCGAAGAATGCATGATCGCTGCAAACGTTGCAGCCGGACGCTTTGTTGCCGATCACAAAATTCCCGCACTGTACCGTGTACATGATCGCCCCACGGCGGAAAAAATTACCGATCTGCGTGCCATGCTGGCCGAAAAGGGCTTGAGCTTGGGTGGCGGTGATCAACCAAGCCCCAAAGACTTCAATGCCTTGCTGTCTCAGGTGCAGGGTCGTGCGGATTTTCTGACGATTCAGACCATGATTCTTCGTTCCTTGAAACAGGCGGTGTACTCACCGGACAATCTGGGGCACTTTGGTCTGGCGCATGAGTTCTATGCGCACTTCACCTCCCCGATCCGGCGATATCCCGATTTAATGGTGCACCGCGCCATTCGCCACCTGCTTCGTACGGGTGCCCCGGACCGTTTTCCATACAATCATGATGAAATGGTCATCATCGGTGAGCATTGTTCCAATAACGAACGCCGTGCAGATGAAGCGACGCGGGATGCGACGGATTGGCTCAAGTGCGAGTTCATGCTCGACAAGGTGGGCGAGGTGTTCGAAGGTCGAGTGGCCTCTGTTCTGGGTTTCGGCCTATTCGTCGAACTCAAGGATTTCTTCGTCGAAGGCTTGTTGCACATCACCGCCCTGACCAAGGACTACTACCATTTCGATCCGGTGACGCTCTCGTTGCGGGGCGAACGTTCGGGGCGGGTTTATGCCTTGAACGACGCCATCACCGTGCGTGTGGCTCGGGTCGACCTGGATGAGCGCAAAATCGATTTTGTCCTGCCGGATGACGATGAAGCCTTGTCTGAATCGAGTGGCGATGCACGGAGTGAGCCTCGGGACGATCAGGAATCCGATGAAGATGACGCAGCGAAGAAGAAACGCAAACCGCGCCGCCGCCGTCGTAAAAAGCCCGCCGGTGATGCACCTGCGGGTGACGATGATGAAAACGCCGATTCAGATGATGACGGGTCGGATACCTCGTCTGCTCCCGAGTCTGAGCCCGGTGATGCCGAGGAATCGCGCAAATAATGGCCGAACGCAAAAGCGCATCTTCCACGCAGTGGCTTAGTGGTTTTCATGCTGTCGAAGCGGCCCTTCAACACGATCCGGAACGTGTGTTGTCGGTTATTTTCGAACAAGGGCGACAGGATAAGCGGGTGCAACAACTGCGTGTGCTCGCCGAGTCGCGTGGCGTATCCATCGAGGAGGCCCCCGAGAAGGTTTTCGCCGACCGCGTGCGTGCCGATCGAGAGCTGGCGCGCCACCAAGGCGTACTGGCACGCTATCAGCCCAAGCCGGCCGGCAACGAGCATGACTTGTTCGCGTTACTCGACAATCTGGACGAGCCCGCATTCTTGCTGATTCTCGATGGCGTGACTGATCCGCACAACCTGGGTGCTTGCCTGCGCAGCGCCGAGGCTGCGGGCGTTCATGCCGTTATTTCCCCCAAGGATCGCGCGGTCGGTTTGACGCCAACCGCGCGCAAGGCTGCCTCCGGCGCCGCTGAGCGCTTGCCATTCATTCAGGTAACGAACCTTGCGCGCACGCTTGCCGATCTCAAATCTCGCCAGATCTGGATTGTCGGTGCGGCAGGAGGTGGCATGGTCAGCTTGTATGAGTCGGATTTCGCCGCCGAGTCGGTCGCCCTTGTGATGGGTAGCGAAGGGGAAGGGTTGCGTCGTCTGACACAGGAAGGTTGCGATCAGTTGATCTTCATTCCTATGCGCCCTCCTGTCGAAAGTTTGAATGTTTCAGTGGCTGCGGCCGTTTGTCTGTTCGAGTTTCGCCGAGTGCGAGACCAAGTCATAAATCAGGCGCGAGCGCTATCCCAATAACCCCGACTTCGTTAGAATGTCCGGCTATTTGATTTACATCGGGCAACCATGAATTTGTGCGTGGTTGCGCCGCATTTGTTTAGGCGATCGTTGTTCAGGAGCTTTTTGCGATCATGATCTTTTCAGACCGGGTTCGCCGCGTACGTCCCTCACCGACATTGGCTGTTACCGCGAAAGCAGCTGAATTGAAGGCCCAAGGGCGAGACATTATCAGTCTCGGTGCCGGTGAGCCGGATTTCGATACCCCTGAGCCCATTCGTGCGGCCGCCATCGATGCGATCAATGCCGGTTTTACCCGCTATACCGCTGTCGAGGGGATACTGAGTCTGCGTCAAGCCATCGCCAAGCGTCTGCGTGATGATCAGGGGTTGGACTACGCGCCGAACGAGATCATTGTGTCCACAGGCGGCAAGCAAAGCATCTACAATCTGTTTCAGGCGCTGCTGAACCCGGGGGATGAAGTCATTATTGTGGCGCCTTACTGGGTTTCCTACCCGGATATGGTGCTGCTGGCGGGTGGTGAGCCGGTCATTGTGCTTGCCGGGCAAAATCAGGGATTCAAGGTTTCGCCTGCCCAATTGGAAGCAGCGATCACCGACAAGACCCGGATCGTCATGCTGAACAGTCCCTCCAATCCAACCGGTGTCGCGTATACGCGGGATGATTGGGCGGCCATGGCCAAGGTTTTGCGCGCGCACCCCAAGCTGCTGATCGCGACCGACGACATGTACGAAAAAATCCTCTGGGCCGATGAGTCCTTTTCGAACATTGCCATGGTTGCGCCGGACCTGAAGGCGCGAACGGTCGTGCTCAACGGGGTAAGCAAAGCCTATGCAATGACGGGTTGGCGAATCGGTTATGCGGCAGGCCCTGCCGATATCATCAAGGCGATGAACGTGATTCAGTCGCAAAGCACCTCCGGCGCCTGCTCGATCGCGCAGGTGGCCGCGCAAGCAGCCATCGAGGGTGATCAGTCCGAAATTCGGGCCATGGTCCATTCCTTCCGGACACGGCACGATTTCGTAGTCGGTCGGCTCAATGAGATGCCCGATGTGGTCTGTCTGCCGAGCCAAGGCGCGTTTTACAGCTTCCCTGATGTGAGCGCGGTGATCGCCCGTTTGGGGTTGAAGGATGACGTGGCCTTGAGCGAAATGTTGCTTGAAAAGGCTGGCGTGGCGGTAGTGCCGGGAACTGCATTTGGCGCTCCGGGCCATATCCGCCTGAGCTATGCCACCAGTATGGGGGCATTGGATGAGGCGCTTCGCCGAATGGCTGATGTGATGGGTTGAGCATAGGCTCGTCATCAGTTGCCTCCGATTTTTTAGACTTTGTAACGCAAACCAATAAATAGGTATTCCCCATGGACGAAAATCGTAAGAAAGCGCTGACGGCGGCATTAAGTCAGATCGAGCGACAGTTCGGTAAAGGGGCCGTGATGCGGATGAACGACACGGCTGGTGTCGATGTGCCGGTCGTCAGTACCGGATCGATCGCACTGGATGCCGCTCTTGGTATTGGTGGTTTGCCACGCGGCCGAGTAGTGGAAATTTATGGTCCTGAATCCTCGGGTAAAACGACACTGACACTGCAGGTGATTGCCCAGGCGCAAAAAACCGGCGGCGTATGCGCCTTCGTGGATGCGGAGCACGCACTGGATCCCACCTATGCCCAGAAGCTGGGTGTAAACGTAGATGATCTGCTGGTCAGCCAGCCGGATACGGGCGAGCAGGCACTGGAGATCACCGATATGCTGGTGCGTTCCGGCGCAGTCGACGTTGTCGTGGTTGATTCCGTCGCCGCCTTGGTCCCCAAGGCCGAGATTGAAGGCGAGATGGGCGATGCCCACGTTGGTTTGCAGGCGCGTTTGATGAGTCAGGCATTGCGCAAGTTGACCGGCAACATCAAACGCACGAACTGCATGGTCATCTTCATCAACCAGATCCGGATGAAGATCGGCGTCAGTTATGGCAGCCCCGAGACGACAACCGGCGGCAATGCCTTGAAGTTTTACGCTTCCGTTCGCTTGGATATCCGTCGCGTCGGTGCGGTCAAGAAGGGCGAAGAGATCATCGGGAACCAGACCCGGATCAAGGTCGTGAAAAATAAAATGGCGCCCCCGTTCAAGGTGGTTGATGTGGACATTCTCTACGGAGAAGGTATTTCCCGCCTGATGGAGTTGATCGATATGGCTACCACGCATGGCCTGATCCAGAAAGCGGGCGCGTGGTATTCCTGCGGTGACATCCGGTTGGGGCAGGGGAAGGACAACGCCCGGCAGTATTTTGTCGAGCACCCCGAATTGGCAGATGATATCGAAGCCAAGTTGAGGGCCTCGATGCTGGCGTCGACGGGCAAAGTAGCGGTGCGTGCCTCCGAGGATGATGAGTCCTCAGCGGTGCTCGAAGACTAATCCAGCGGTCACGTTTTGGCTTGGCATTGGCAGGCGAAGGCACAAGAGGATAAAACCGACGCCGCCAAAATCGAGAAAGTGGCGGTGGGCTTGCTGGCCCGCCGTGAGCATAGTGCGTTCGAATTGCAGCGAAAGCTGTCGCAGCGCGGTTTTGATTCCCTAGTCATCGATGATGTGATCAGCCGATTGGCCGAGCAGGGCTGGCAGTCGGATGCTCGTTATGCAGAAGCTTATGTACGGATGAGGGTCGAGCGCGGCTATGGGCGTGAGTCCATCCGTGCCGAACTCGGTCAGCGCGGGGTTGCGCGTGCCGTGATCCAGACCGCGCTGGATGAAGCCGATATCGATTGGTTGGCCTGTGCAAAAAGGCAGATCCACCGGCACTATCATGCTGCTCCCGATGGGCATGATGACCAATTGCGCCGTTATCGACATCTTCTGTCGCGTGGTTTTACGCCCGAGCAATCGCGAATAGCCAGCGGGCAATGGCGTGATGCCGAGGGCATGGATGATGCCTTTTAATTACTGCTTTTGTGGCTGGAAAGCCGACCGCCAGATTCCGGTGGCCGCATGGCGGATATCTTCTTTGGAAGCGGTTTTCGCTGTAACCGCCACGATGGGTCATCGACTTATCACCGCTTTCCGTTACACTCGCGCTCAACACCGTTTTACTTTTTGATTTCGTGACATTTATGATGAAAACCACTGCTGAGTTGCGCACTGCTTTCCTGGAATTTTTTAACCAGCGAGGGCACGAGATTGTGCCGTCTTCCTCGCTTATTCCTGCTCACGACCCCACCCTGCTGTTCACGAATGCCGGTATGGTCCAGTTCAAGGATGCGTTCCTGGGGCTGGAACATCGGGCGAATCCGCGCGCTGTCTCTTGTCAACGTTGCGTGCGCGCCGGTGGTAAGCACAACGATCTCGAAAATGTGGGTTATACCGCGCGGCATCACACATTCTTCGAGATGCTGGGTAATTTCAGCTTTGGGGATTACTTCAAGCCCGAGGCTATTCGCTATGGCTGGGATTTTCTCACTCAAGTATTGAAGCTGCCTGCCGATCGCCTGCTCGTGACCGTCTATCAAACCGATGACGAGGCCTACGCCATTTGGCGTGATGAAATCGGCTTGCCGGAAGAAAAGGTTCTGCGGATCGGCGATAAGCCCAGCGGTGGTTCCGATAACTTCTGGCAGATGGGTGATACCGGCCCGTGCGGACCATGCACCGAAATTTTCTATGACCACGGCGCGCACATCCCCGGTGGCCCACCGGGCTCTGCCGATGAAGACGGCGACCGCTTTATCGAAATCTGGAACATCGTGTTCATGCAATACGATCGGACGGTCGATGGTCAGCTTCATCCCTTGCCGAAACCATCCGTGGATACCGGCATGGGTATCGAGCGTCTGGCGGCAATTTTGCAGGGCGGACACAGTAATTACGACATCGATATCTTCCGCCATCTGATTACCGCAGCGCAGGCCGTGACGGGCGCGGCCGACCAGAAGTCGAGTTCCCTCAAAGTCTTGGCGGATCATATTCGATCCTGTGCCTTCTTGATCGTCGATGGCGTTCGTCCCGGCAATGAGGGGCGTGACTACGTTCTGCGCCGAATCATCCGCCGGGCCGCGCGTCACGGGCACAAGCTTGGCGTGGACGAACCGTTTTTCTACCGATTGGTTGCGCCTCTGGTTGAGGTGATGGGGCCGGCTTATTCCGAATTGGCAAATGCTCAGGCTGAAGTGGCACGTGTGCTGCGTCAGGAAGAGGAGCGGTTCCTGCAGACTCTGGCATCCGGGATGCAGGTTCTGGAAACCGAACTGGCCGATATGACGCCGGGGGGCACCATTCCGGGTGAGGTGGTATTCAAACTCTATGACACCCACGGTTTCCCATTCGATTTGACTGCCGACATTGCCCGCGAACGCGGGCTGGTTCTGGATGAATCCGGCTTTGAACACGCGATGGCCGAGCGGCGGGCGCAATCACGGGCGGCCAGCCAGTTCGCCCAGCAAACACACGTGCTGGAAATCGAAACACCGACCTGCTTTGAAGGCTACGCGCAAGATAAGGCGCAGGGCGCACTGATCGCTATCGTGCACGATGGCGAGCAGATCGATGTGCTTGAAGCCGGGCAGTCGGGCGCGCTGGTGCTCGATCACACGCCTTTTTATGCCGAGTCCGGCGGTCAGGTAGGCGACACCGGCGTCATTACCACGGCAGGTGGGCGTTTTGTGGTGACGGATACCCAGAAGCAGGGTGCGAATTTCCTGCACCTGGGTGAGGTGATCGAGGGGCGTGTTGCACTCGGCGACGTGGCTGATGCCCAAATTGATGTCGAACGTCGTCACAGCATTCGGCTGAATCACTCTGCCACGCATTTGTTGCACGCCGCGTTGCGTCAGGTGCTTGGCACCCATGTCCACCAGAAAGGCTCGCGTGTCGGTGCCGAATCGTTGCGGTTCGATTTTTCTCAATCCGAGCCGATTACCGACGCCCAGTTGCGTGAAATCGAACGTATCGTCAATGCGCAGATTCGCGAGAACCATTCGGTTGAAACGCGTGAAATGCCCGTCGACGAAGCGCGTGCGGCCGGTGCTATGGCGCTATTCGGTGAAAAATATGGCGATGTGGTGCGGGTTGTCACCATGGGGCCATTTTCAATGGAACTGTGTGGCGGCACGCATGCGCGTCGCGGCGGCGATATCGGCTTGATCAAGATTGTTAGCGAAAGCGGTGTGGCCTCGGGTGTTCGCCGGATCGAGGCAGTCACGGGTGCTTCCGCGCTTGCCGTGTTGGAACAGACCGATGACGCCTTGGCCGAAATTGCGAGCATGGTGCGCGGCTCGCGTCAGGATGCGGTCAGTCGCGTCAGTCAGGTGATCGAACGAGCGCGGCAACTCGAGCGAGAACTGGCCGAAATCAAAGCCAAGCAGGCCGCAGAGGCGGGGGGCGATTTACTGACCACCGCCGTGGCAATGGGCGATGTGAACTATCTGGTTGCCGAGTTGCCTGATGCTGATGTCAATACCTTGCGGGACACGGTGGATCAACTCAAGAACAAGTTGGGTACTTCCGCCGTAATGCTGGCGAGCGTCGAGGATGGAAAGGTTCGTCTGATTGCAGGTGTCAGCAAAGACCTCACCGGACGCATCAAAGCAGGTGACTGGGTCAATGTTGCCGCTCAGATCGTGGGCGGAAAGGGCGGTGGGCGCCCGGACATGGCCCAGGCGGGTGGTCCGGATTCTGCACAATTGCCGGCGGCGATGGAAGCTGCTCGTGCCTGGATGAAGAAGCAGTTGAGTTAATTGTTTCTGCCATGGGCATTATTGGCTTCGGCTCTCATGCGATCGCTTTCCTCTAATGAAGAGCTGACCGCTCTTGTTACAACTTGATGCGTGCAGTTGACCGCCGATTTGGTTAGAATGAAAGGCTATTTATAATTTTTAGAAGCGGATCGAATAGCCGCTTCTAACAAACTGCCTAAGGGAAGCGAACGGTACGTTCATGGCTTTAATCGTCCAAAAATATGGTGGCACTTCTGTCGGAAGTGTAGAGCGCATCGGTGCTGTTGCTGACCGGGTCATTCGTACATGCCGAGCGGGTCATGATGTCGTGGTTGTTGTTTCGGCGATGAGTGGCGAAACCAACCGCCTGCTTGATCTGGCCAAGCAGCTTCAAGCCCGACCTAACGAGCGCGAGTTGGACGCACTTGTTTCCACGGGGGAGCAAGTGACGACGGCATTGCTTTCTATGGCGTTGCTGCAGCGCGGTCAAGACGCTCGTTCGTACACCGGCGCGCAAGTGAAAATAACGACGAACAGCGCCTTCAACAAGGCGCGCATTCAATCAATCGATACTCAAGCGGTAATGGGTGATCTCGCTGCCGGGCGTGTGGTGGTGGTTGCCGGTTTCCAGGGTGTTAATGAAAAGGGCGATATCACCACGTTGGGACGTGGCGGTTCCGATACCTCTGCCGTAGCCATTGCCGCCGCATTGAATGCCGATGAATGCCAGATTTATACCGATGTTGATGGCGTCTACACCACCGATCCTCGCGTCGAGCCGCGCGCCCGCCGCCTCGACCGCATCACGTTCGAAGAAATGCTGGAGATGGCCAGCTCCGGATCTAAGGTGCTGCAAATCCGCTCTGTGGAATTTGCCGGAAAATATAATGTCCCATTGCGGGTGCTGTCGTCTTTTTCTGATGGCGCCGGGACACTGATTACGATGGAGGATGACGTTGTGGAACAGGCCGTGATTTCGGGTATCGCCTTCAATCGTGATGAGGCTCAACTGACGGTTAAAGGCGTACCAGATAGCCCAGGTATTGCCTATGCTATTTTGGGGCCTGTGGCCGAGGCCAATATCGAAGTCGACATGATTTTGCAGAATATGGGCGCGGATAACACCACCGATTTTACTTTTACCGTGCAGCATGTGGATTACGAAAAGACGCTGGACATTGTCCGTGTGCAGGCAGAAGCATTGGGCGCGCGCGAAGTTTCGGGTAATCCTAAAATCGTCAAAGTTTCGGTGGTTGGGGTCGGAATGCGCTCCCATGCCGGCATTGCTGCGAAAATGTTCAAAGTGCTTGCAGACGAAAAAATCAATATTCGCATGATCTCGACGTCAGAAATCAAGATTTCAGTCGTTGTCGATGACAAATACCTCGAGTTGGCGGTACGTACGTTGCATGATGCGTTTGAATTGGATGCACCAAGTGCCTTGATCGGCTAAATTAAACAAAGAACAAAAATTTATATATTCGGACGTCGCCCTGTTAGCGGATGTTCTCGAAATAAGGAGTGTTGACTCATGTTGATATTAACGCGTCGCATTGGGGAAGTTTTGCGGGTCGGTGATGAAGTTTCCATCACTGTTCTCGGTATCAAGGGCAATCAGGTTCGAATTGGTATTGACGCGCCAAAAGACGTGTCTGTGCACCGAGAGGAAATCTATCAGCGGATTAAAAACGAGGGGCATAGTCAGGAAGATGGCGTCTCAGGTCAGCAGTCCTCTGTGGAAGAATAATTCCGCCCACCCTAAATGAACAAAGCCGACAATCGAGTCGGCTTTCTGCTTTCAAGATTCTGCAATAGGTTTATTCATGGAAACTGCGTCGCTTGTCAGTGCCGTCGATGTGTTATTCGTGCTATCCGGTGCGATTATGGTCCTGGCAATGCATGCCGGTTTTGCTTTTCTCGAAGTGGGCACCGTACGCCGCAAAAATCAGGTCAATGCCTTGGCCAAAATAATGGCTGACTTTGCCGTATCCGCGATCGCCTATTTCTTCATTGGCTATTTTGTCGCCTACCACATCGATTTCTGGTCATCGGCGAGCCAATTAACGGCAGACCATGGTCATGAACTGGTCAAATTCTTCTTCCTTTTGACCTTCGCTGCCGCCATTCCCGCCATCATTTCGGGCGGCATTGCCGAACGTGCCCGTTTTTATCCGCAGCTTGCGGCAACATTCCTTCTGGTCTCGCTCGTCTACCCTTTTTATGAGGGCCTGATCTGGAATGGCAACTTCGGCTTTCAAGCCTGGCTGACCCACCAGTTTGGCGCGGCATTCCACGATTATGCCGGTTCCATGGTGGTGCACGGCATGGGCGGCTGGATCGCAATTGCGGCGGTGCTGCTTCTCGGCCCGCGGCATGGCCGCTATGGCAAGAATGGTGAAATATTCGCCCATCCGCCTTCCAACATTCCCTTCCTCGCATTAGGTTCATGGATACTGGCCGTGGGTTGGTTCGGCTTCAACGTCATGTCCGCGCAGAATATTGCCGGCATATCGGGGCTGGTCGCCGTCAATTCGCTTATGGCCATGGTGGGCGGCATTCTCTCAGCGCTTGTGGTTGGGCGGAACGATCCGGGATTTTTGCACAACGGCCCGTTAGCTGGTTTGGTCGCCGTGTGTGCGGGTTCGGATGTCATGCACCCTGTAGGCGCATTGGTCACGGGATTGATCGCTGGCGGTTTGTTCGTCTGGTTGTTCACCTTCGTGCAGAATCGGCTGAAAATCGACGACGTGCTTGGTGTCTGGTCACTGCACGGCGTTTGCGGACTTTGGGGCGCTCTTGCGGCAGGTATATTCGGTCTTAAAGCCCTGGGCGGCGTTGGTGGTGTGAGTTTCATCTCGCAATTTATCGGAAGCGCCGTGGCAATTGCAGTGGCCCTGGGCGCCGGTTTCGTCATTTACGGCATGCTTAAGCTTTTCATTGGCATTCGACTGACCGAAGAACAGGAGTACGAGGGTGCGGATTTGACTGTTCACCGTATTTCCGCCACCCCGAAGTACGATTAGCTCAAAAGCCAATCCACCACAAATCCCGTTGCGCCCAAGGCGCTTAGCCGATAGAATGCACGCCCGTGGAGAAATGGCCGAGTGGCTGAAGGCGCACCCCTGCTAAGGGTGTATAGGGGAAACTCTATCGAGGGTTCGAATCCCTCTTTCTCCGCCACCAATGCTAATTAAGCCCATGATTTCATGGGTTTTTTTGTTTTTAGCGTCTTCGCCGCCCCCACTTTAGCCCCCTTTTTGTTCGCGCACGTAGAGGTGGGCGATTCATTCCTAACATCCATTCTGATTGCTGGCAGTTCCGGTAGACGAATTGAATGGGTTTGGTGGGGGATTCCTCCCTCTTTGCAAACTCTCTGCCGAACATACTGCTCTGCGACCTTTTTGGCAATGCAGGGCGCCTACCGGCTCTGAAAACTTTACGGCTTTAAGAGCTTTCGCTCCGGTACTGGATGATTGTCCGGCAGCAAAGCGCGCACCACGCCGATGGTTTTTTCTCTACTGTATGACAAGAGGCATGGGTTTATTTTGTAACCCCTTGATGATTTTAGTGCGCTTTTTATGTAGTCGAAAACCACCATTAAAAAGATGTAAAAGCATCTCGCGTTAACTTATCTGTGTTTTTAATTAAATAAATAACCAAGAAAATAACCACAAATCTATTATTAAAATAAAAAATAAATAAAAAACATTGGCGCAAATTATTTAGAAACGAGCGATTATGATAAAATAATTATGTGTTCGGAGTTTTCTTTGATTAAAAGAAAAGCCCGCCATGGTAGTGGAATACCTCAGCGGGCTGATCTCCAACGCACACGAGGTGGTCGGAAAGAGTCTTGTAGCTCATTGTCATTTAGCCGGTTGACACTCCGCAAGTGCTTGAACACTTGTAGCCTAGTTTACGCGTTTGCAGTTCGCTATGCAATTCGCGGTATCGGTTTTTTGTTTGCGACCGCCTCACTTTTTAACTTAAAAATAGGGGTGTTTTAGCTATGGTTCACACAAACAATTCAACGACAGAAATGGACAGCATTTTGCGGCTTCGCGAGGTATTACGGATTTGCGGTGCATCAAGGTCCAGCGTTTATTTGTGGGTCAATGCGGGGATTTTCCCGCCACCGATCAAAATCGGTGCCCGGGCGGTTGGTTGGCGAAGATCGGCGGTTCAAAAATGGTTGGATGAGCGATCTTAAGTCGAGTATACCCAGCATCCTATTTGTGGTGCTGGGTAAGAAAGGCATATGAAGCGCAATAGCCACTATGGCGGGGGCTATTGCGCTTTTTTGCTTGTTTATCCTTGCGTAAAATCATCTTTCATCACGGTTGATGGCAATTTGACTGTGCTCTGCTTGATCGCATCCCTCATCAATCGCACTGGCTGCGGCTTCTGTTGTCTGTGGTTCATATCTGCGAGATCTTTGTCCTTCTTGGGTTGCCAAATTAATGGCCTGATGCCGGTTATTTCCTCGACTCGTTGCGCTTGCTGCTCATGGGCTGCGTCGGTTTTCGCCTGCGTTGCTGCGTCTTTTTCACGCTCCATCGCGATGAAAATGCGTTTCGCTGCTCTGATGATCATTTGAATAAAGGGATTGTCCAAAAAGCTGCGCACATTCGCACCACCACTGACAATCACTGTCGGCGATGGTTGTTCCTGACGCTTGGCCAAGTCATGTAGAGCTAACGCATCAACCCCACCCTCAACAATCCAAACAGTTGACGGGTCGCCGCTGAGGATGGGGGCATAGCTTTTATCGGATCGAGCAAAATCGCGCTTCTGGATAGGGTCAGCCAGTTCCGTTGCTCGGCGGGTAATGCTTTGCGGCGTGCCTTTTGCATCATAACCAACGAACAGAACGCCACCATCCGCATAGCGCAGCATCCCGCAAGCTTCAGCGTGATCGAGGGTATCCTTGCTGATGCCCCGTTCATTGCCCAGATAAGCTCGTCCACTTAACCGATTGGCCACTGCCTGCTCGGGCAGCCGTGGCGGTTGTCGTTTGGGTGCGGCTCGTTGAAGGTTTGGGTTGACGCTTGGTGCCCCCAGTAGCCGATAGACAGCGGTGGCGTATCCCGAACCGGGCTCAATCTCATTGACCAGATCAATATTGTGACCAATGCCATTTTCATACCGATCACACCAAACAAAATGGCCATCTGGCTTGAGGGTGCCGCGATAGGTTTCATCCCCATTCAGGCTGACGCTTACATGCCGTCCTTGTTTCTTAACGGCGAAGCCCATGGTCTTAAGATATGAGCTTGGGTCTATTTCGCGGGCCGATTGACGATCTTCGTCAGCAACGCTTGCTCTTCTGGCGTTGCGTTCGCCCAAACGCGATCCGCCCATGCCGCGTTCTGCTGTACGGCGCTTGGCGGCACTAGCTTCTCGAAAACGCCTTGACCAATCAGAACTGCCGCTGCGCTGACCATCCCGACCAGAATCAGCCCCAGTGCTGTTTTCCACCTTTGTGGCCGCATCCGTTGTGCCGTCTGCGTCAGTTCCTCTGCCGCTGTAATCATTTGCGCTTGTGATTCTGCGAGTTTCTGGGGTGTCGATTCGATCAGGTGGGCGGTTTTCGTCATCTTGTCGATGTTTGATCTCAGTTCCGGCAGATGCTGCGACAAAGTCGAGATGGTCTGATTCAGCTTCGCCACCTTCTGCTCGAATGCCTGCGCTGCTTTGGCGGTCATCTCCAGCGTCAGCTCGTCCAGTGCCTGGCGCTGCGCTGCTGTCACTGTGTCGTAAGCGATCAGGACTTGTGTTACTTCCGCCCTCAACGAGGTCAGGGGTTCCAGTGCTTGGGTCGTCTGCTCCTCTATGGTTTGTGGTAGCGATTCCAGTATCGTTTTCAAGGTGTGTACTTGAGTCTCCAAGCTTGTCACCGCGTGCACGATCTGCAATTGCGGTAGTGAATTGTCTAATGCCTTCACTATCTCGAGCTTGCTCATAACTGACCGCCTGTTTTTTTGAGAATTTTGACCATTTGTAGGCATCACCCAGCGATTGACCCTTAAACGCAATGCCATCAATCTCATAGCTCACGCCGGTAATGCCGGTTTTTTGAATCTGAAAACGCACACCCACCCCAGCAAGTGCCAGCCGCTCGGCAAACATGACAGCGGTTGGCCTGCCTTGGGCTGCTTCCTTAACCAGTCGCTGAAGCCGTTGGCGTGGTGGTTCCTCGCCCGTACAAAGGGCCATTTCGATTTCGTTCTTCGTCAGGCTCTTTTCATCTTTGGGTTCACCCAAACCCGGGGTCAGGATGAGGTCATGAATACGCTCCAGTGTTTGGGTGGCCTTGATTGCTCGATAGACTTCCCACTGCCCGTGCCAGAGTGCGCCGGACAAGCTAATCCGGCTGGCGATGATGTGAACGTGGTCGTATTGGGTATCGTTGTGTCGGATGACCGTGTACAGGGAATCAGATGGGAATCCCATCGCTTGCATGAATTCATCGGCAATGGATGACCATTTATCCGAGGACAGCCGCTCACCTATTGGCAATGCCAAAGAGGCGTGCCATACCGGCGCCTTGATATCTGGCCTAAGGCGTCGGGTGACGGCAAACTGGGCCGACATGGCTCTGGCATTCCCCACTGTCAAAGTACCGCCAACAATCTCCGGGTTCTTACCCTTCTGGTTGCCGGTATCCAGCGCATAGTCCAGCACCCCACGAAACCCCATGCCCCGCGTGATCTTAGCTTTCATCATCCATATCCTCGGTCAGCCGGACACCGATCAAGGCATCACGGAATTGATTCAGCAGGATGATGATTTGTGGCAGGTCACCCA
This sequence comes from Halothiobacillus neapolitanus c2, assembly GCF_000024765.1. Classification (GTDB taxonomy): domain Bacteria; phylum Pseudomonadota; class Gammaproteobacteria; order Halothiobacillales; family Halothiobacillaceae; genus Halothiobacillus; species Halothiobacillus neapolitanus. Next base: position 369,509 of record NC_013422.1, read on the forward strand.
GTTGAATACCGGCTTCATTCAGATGACGGGCAAACTGGTTCAGATTGGAAGCCGAGCGGGATAGCTCAAGCCATGCACTTTGGTTCAATGTCGGGATAACCATTGCTGGTCTAGGTCGAGCTTGTGTCATCCCAAACAGCGCCATGCGCAAAAACTCACCACGATCATAAATGCCTCGGCGAGCATCAATTTCGGCCAGCTCAGCATCATTAACGCGGAGCATCACGGCATGGCGGCGACGTTCCGTTTCGGGCAAGGCATGACCCCGGCGAGGGCGGCGGCTGGTTCGGCTCTGATCAATGGGTTTCATTGCAGACCACCCAACAGGCAGAAACCGCAGAACCGACAGCCCCGGGGGGCGTGGTCGGAAGGGGCGAAGCAACCCCCTGAGCGTCAGCGAACGGGGGCGAAGGGAGCGGTAGCGACCGAAGGGTTGAATTCGGCGCAAGCTGAATTACACCTTGCTCCTTACCCAAAAGTTTAAGAATTACCCCAATTATTATGTTAATGCGCATTACTCCGATTAACGCAAAAGCCACAAGAAACGACTTTCGATATAATCAGGATAAGCAGAAAAACCGAGATTAAAAAACCGGGATAAATCAGAAAAACATTATAAGACAAGCCGGGACTAATTCGCACAAACATCAAGCGATAATCAACCGTCATTGAGTGCAGATTATTATTTAAATATCGAATGATGAGGCAAAATCCCTACTCGGCAAATCGCTTCGCTCGTGCCGACCGCTCAGGCGGTGTGCTTGCGCACATTGAGCCAGCGGGGAAAGGGTCTGGTGGGTTTGGACTGATGTGGGTTCGGTCAGACTTAAGATGGCACCGCAGTTCACACCGCCCGGATTCTGCTGACAGTCCTTCAGATCCGCTTCATACGTGTCGTAATGCGCCATGTAGTTGTTCTGCGCCGCATTGGCACCGGTATTGGCGGCGATGGCAACGCCTTCGGAACCAAGCCCCGCCGCAGCAGCGGCGATGCCGCCCATCATCTGGGCGAAGGCGATGGTCTGGTTCGGATCGGTACCGCCATAGAATTGGGCGGATAGTTCACCCACCACGGCACCCAAGGCTCCAGCACTACAACCTTGACCGGTACTGGCACCACTGCCCGATGCACTGGCACCGGCCACTCCGGCGGCACAACCGACGATGGCATGGGCGAATTCATGGGCGAATTCGTTGACGTTGCCGTTGGTGTTGAAGTCCCCGCCCAGCAGGGTCTGGTTGCCGATCCAATTAGCACCTTGTTGTTCGGCGGCACCCAGGATGCCAGCCACCACATTGGTGCGGATATTGGTTTGAAGGTCGGTGCCGGTGATGGCGCTGTTGACGGTGGCTCGGGCAACGCCGTCGATCAGGTTTTTGCCGATGTTCGGTACCAGGCCATCGCTTACCTTGACATCGTTCAGCCGGAAGGCATTCTTGCCTTCGCCGAAGGTGACTTGACCAATACTGCTAAGCACCCCGGCGGTGACAACTGCTGTGGCCAGTTGGCGCATGCTCTGGCTGCTGCCCAGATCGTTCAGGGTCTTGCTGAGGTCACCACCGTTATTGATGAAGCTGACGGCCGCTTGGCTGGCCATGGTGCTGACCGCAGCCTGGGTCATGCCTGCCGCGACGGCACCGGCGCCACTGGCTGCAGCCGTAGTGGATCCAGCAGCCGTATTGACGATGGCCGAACCGGCACCCATCGTGAAGTACGCAACAACCAGGGCCACGACGGCGGATGCCGCCGGGGTCAGGCCCTGGTGTTTATAGTCCCAATGTTGATGGGCTTCTTCGATCTGTTGCCAATCGACCTTGCCGACCAGTTTCGGATTCTGTTGCAACTGGCGCAGCCAGGCCATGTCGGGTGACTGGGCCAGCATGGCGGCGCTGTCACGCACGCTCATGTCGGCGGTGATGCTGCCACCGGCCTGAAGATCGAGCTGTCCGGCGGTTAGTTGGTTGTAGTGGGTTTGCTGATCGTAATTGCCTTCACCGTGGGTTTCCTGCCAGGCTTTATCTTTATGCTTCTCATCGGTCCGCTGGTAGCTTTCGGTACTGACGCTGGCGAGATTGATATTGCCTGCGGCCTTGAGGCTTATTTGCCCAGGCGAATGAACCGGCCCGTCCGATCCGTCCGATGGTTCAGAAGTGCCGGTGGCCTTGGCCTGAACGGCTGCGAGGGTGAGGTCGCCTTGGTTGGCCTGGATGTGCCCGGCGGTCATGTGGCCCTGGCTGGAGAACCAGGCGAAGACCAGCCCGATCGTGAGGAGCGCCCCCATCGTTCGATTCGAGGGCTTGCCGGGTTTTGCTTCGGATGGCAACCCGGGCAGCAGATCGATCCTTGGTTCGATTAACATTTGCAAGCCTCCTTCCTTGGAGAGAATCAAGTTTCAGAGGCGTTAATTTTATTCTGAACCCAATTATTTAGCCTCCATCCTTGGAGGTTCTTCAGAAAGCATGCGGCCTTTTATGAATTTATATTTTCGTGCGCTGGAAAAAGGCAATCAATGACTCTGACCCTATTGATCTTCTATTGATCTTGTGAACACCCTCATTAATTTTATCCTGACCCCAGTTATTTCTGATCCAAATTATTCATTTGGTAATGAATATCTTATTTTCCAAATTGTTTTTTGCGGCATCATTACTAGTGAGTTCGCTAAATTGCTTCCAATTCCTTTTAGCCATGCCAGCATGGCTTTTCTTTGATCTGAAACAGAAATCACATCCATCGCACCATCAAAACCAAATTCTAGATTTTCAAAGCTATACAACGCGAAAAATATCCTGCATAGTTTTTCTTTCTCCATAGAATCCGCATCTGCAAACCCCTTAACAAAAAGAGTTGATGCTATCCTGAGCCATCCAAGTCGATCCTTTGAATCAAATTTACTTCGTAGCAGCTCAGCATCCTCCAGGCTAAGCTGAGCATAGCTTTCAGCAAATCTTGAAAGCTGATCCTCCGCACCAACGTAATCACCTTTCTTGAAATTGAAGCCATTAACGATAGCCTGCAATTTAGAAAAATTAGACATTCGCTAGCGTAGCCACACAGATTTGTCACTCTTCAACAGCTCAATGAATGCATTACAAGCCTCGTCTTCGCTGTCATACTCACGCATATCACCTCTCTGCCCTCGCTCAGCGTAATAAATGCGCCATAATCCGTCTTCATTCACTATGCAATACGTTTCGTCTGCCTCCGGGAGACCGATACCAATTGAATAGGCATCTGGGTGCAGTTTTAGTTTACTCAGGTATTTCTCTAGCTCTAATAGCTTCATGGGTCTACGCTCCTTAAGAATCCTTCTCGGAGCAAATCCCGAACCGGTCGATCTGTAACGAATTGTGTGCCTAGTCCGGGCTGTCCGAACGCTGGTGCAATTTCACCAGCACGGACATCCAGGGGCCTAATAACTTCGAAGGTTCTTAACGGACGCGTTTCAGTTCCAGGACGTAATGCACGCATCGGAATTGGTGTCCCGGCGGGTGACAAAAACCTCCCACCATCAAATCCGATTCGATCTATTCTGGTTCCTAGTATAAGTGTGAAATCTAGCGGTGCACCAAGGAATCCGTCATTGGGCGGGTTGAATGGAACCAACGACTTGTTTCGCGGAATTCCCCTTGTAGCATCGCCAGCCGCCCCTCGCCCAAGCAAGGCCGCCTCATCTGTGGCGGTCGCCGCCCGACCCAACACACCAGCAGGTAGGAACGCGGCCCCCATGCCAATCCAGTAATCCGGTTGGGTCAGCATGTGCGCATAGTTTGCCATGGCGGCTGTCGTGTCGCCTGCCAAACCATACTCGGTTGCCGAAGTCAGGTCCAGTTGCCATTGTGATCCGGCAAATATCGTCGCCTGCTGTCCGGATGTCATCTGGGAGAAGTAGGCCCATTCGGTTGGCTGCATCACCATCATTTCGCCATTGGGGCTAACGACGGTATAGCTTGCAGCGCCGTCTTTACCCATGTTGGCCGCAACCCGATAACCGCCTTGGGTCATACCGAGATAACGAGCGTTCGTACCTTCGGTCAAACTTAAGATGGCACCGCAGTTCACACCGCCCGGATTCTGCTGACAGTCCTTCAGATCCGCTTCATACGTGTCGTAATGCGCCATGTAGTTGTTCTGCGCCGCATTGGCACCGGTATTGGCGGCGATGGCAACGCCTTCGGAACCAAGCCCCGCCGCAGCAGCGGCGATGCCGCCCATCATCTGGGCGAAGGCGATGGTCTGGTTCGGATCGGTACCGCCATAGAATTGGGCGGATAGTTCACCCACCACGGCACCCAAGGCTCCAGCACTACAACCTTGACCGGTACTGGCACCACTGCCCGATGCACTGGCACCGGCCACTCCGGCGGCACAACCGACGATGGCATGGGCGAATTCATGGGCGAATTCGTTGACGTTGCCGTTGGTGTTGAAGTCCCCGCCCAGCAGGGTCTGGTTGCCGATCCAATTAGCACCTTGTTGTTCGGCGGCACCCAGGATGCCAGCCACCACATTGGTGCGGATATTGGTTTGAAGGTCGGTGCCGGTGATGGCGCTGTTGACGGTGGCTCGGGCAACGCCGTCGATCAGGTTTTTGCCGATGTTCGGTACCAGGCCATCGCTTACCTTGACATCGTTCAGCCGGAAGGCATTCTTGCCTTCGCCGAAGGTGACTTGACCAATACTGCTAAGCACCCCGGCGGTGACAACGGCTGTGGCCAGTTGGCGCATGCTCTGGCTGCTGCCCAGATCGTTCAGGGTCTTGCTGAGGTCACCACCGTTATTGATGAAGCTGACGGCCGCTTGGCTGGCCATGGTGCTGACCGCAGCCTGGGTCATGCCTGCCGCGACGGCACCGGCGCCACTGGCTGCAGCCGTAGTGGATCCAGCAGCCGTATTGACGATGGCCGAACCGGCACCCATCGTGAAGTACGCAACAACCAGGGCCACGACGGCGGATGCCGCCGGGGTCAGGCCCTGGTGTTTATAGTCCCAATGTTGATGGGCTTCTTCGATCTGTTGCCAATCGACCTTGCCGACCAGTTTCGGATTCTGTTGCAACTGGCGCAGCCAGGCCATGTCGGGTGACTGGGCCAGCATGGCGGCGCTGTCACGCACGCTCATGTCGGCGGTGATGCTGCCACCGGCCTGAAGATCGAGCTGTCCGGCGGTTAGTTGGTTGTAGTGGGTTTGCTGATCGTAATTGCCTTCACCGTGGGTTTCCTGCCAGGCTTTATCTTTATGCTTCTCATCGGTCCGCTGGTAGCTTTCGGTACTGACGCTGGCGAGATTGATATTGCCTGCGGCCTTGAGGCTTATTTGCCCAGGCGAATGAACCGGCCCGTCCGATCCGTCCGATGGTTCAGAAGTGCCGGTGGCCTTGGCCTGAACGGCTGCGAGGGTGAGGTCGCCTTGGTTGGCCTGGATGTGGATGTTTTGACCTTCCAGCGTGGCATGGGCCACGGTGGTTTTACTGCTTTTCTTGTCGAGGGTGGCGTCATAGCCCACGCCCTTGCCGGGTGTGAACAGGCCGGTCAGATCACGCCAACTGATACCGGATTTCTTGTGTGTTTCACGGCTGCTGCTGGCTTGTTGATTGGTGCCGCTGCGAATGGCGACTTGAGCACCACTGATGTCGATGTCGCCCTGGCTGGCCTTGAGGTGGGCGGCGGTCATGTCCACCAGGCCGGTGGCCTGTGCACCCACCCCTTTCTGCCCCTGCAGCGTGCTGCCGTTGACGGTGATTGTTTGTTGCTGAGTGTCGAGTCCGTCGCGCATGCCATCAGGCAGGCCGGTGATAAAAGCCCAGTTACTGTGGGTGCTTTGATGGCTGTGGCTGTATTGCTGTTGGTCTTCGCTGGTGGAGAGAATAACGTGCTTGCCGCTGACATCCACCCGTCCGTGGTCGGCGTGGACCTGGCTGCCTTCGATCAGCACGGCACCTTGATCGGCCTGGTTTTGTTCAGCCAGATTCGCTGCTAGTGTGATGTTGCCTTGAGTGCTGTGCAGGCTACTGCCATCGTTTAGGAGGGAGGCCATGTCCACGGTATCGATTGTGTGGGATTTGCCATAACCCTTGGTGGTAAAGCCGGATTTGCGTTCTTCGCGATAGTGGCTTTCGCTGTGCTGATTACGACCAGCCAACAGGGAGATGTTGTCACCTGCGAGCAGGGCGATGTTACCGTTTGCATCGATTTGGCTGCCTTGAAGGGCGATGTCGTGGTTGGCGGAGAGCTGCACGCTCTGGCCGCTCAGTTTGGTGGCGACGCTGCGGCTGTCGCTGACATTGTCACGTGAGATGCTCGTGCTGCTGGAGAATAGGCCACTGCTGCTGAGCTTGTGCGCTTCATCCCAGAGGGTGCTGCTCTGGCCATCTGTCAGTTGAATGTCGTGACCGGCTTGCAGGTTCAAGGTGCCGTTATCGCTATGGATTCCGGCGGCCTTGGCCTGAATGTCGTTCCCCGCGATCATGGCGAGATCGCCCGCACTGTGGATGCGGGTGCCGACGTCTTGTTGGTTGCCATGGGTATCGTGATTGTCGGCATCCCAAACGACGCGGTTTTCCTGACCGGTAGTCAGGGTGGTGAGCCGAATATCGTGGCCCGCTTGCAGTTGAGTAGCAGGGCCTTCTGATCCAGTTGTACCGGTACCGGCGTTATCAACGTTGGCGGCGGTCAGCACCAAGTCGCGTCCGGCCGAGGCGAGTAACATGCCGTCGGTGTTGCGAACCTTGAGTTGGGCAGTTTGCAAAATGCTATCGCGGCTGAACTGGCTGGCGCCCACCGTATTGCTGACGTGTTGGTGAGTGGAAACGATATTGATGTCGCGTCCGGCATTCAAACTGAGGGCATCGCCCGCGACAATACTGCCGCCAATGTTATTGATGTCATTGCGGGCAGACAGCGATACGGATTGGCCGAGGATCCTGCCACCGAGGTTATTGATGTCATCAGCACCCACAGCCACGAGTTGGCGACCGGCGATGGTGCCGCTGTTGGTCCATGTGCCTTGGCCCAGGGTTTGAATGCGGTTGGCGCTGATGAGGCTGCCGTTACTACCGGGGTCGTTCGGGTTGGAGGCCGCGTAGACCTGTGGCACCAGAACGCGTTCGGTTTTACCGTTGGGCAGTTGCACGTCCTTGGCGACCAGCCAGACCATGTCGCTGGAAAGTTGTGCTACCTGTGCGGCGGTCAGGGCGACACCGGGAATGAGGTGCCATTGCTTGGCGTAGGCCACGCCGGCGTTCATCAGGGCCTGGAATTGGGCTTCATCACTGCTGTAGCCGGTGAGGAAGCGGCGACCGGTGCCGATGAAACCCCGGTTGCCCAACTGGATCCCGGTGCCGGCAAAACCAGACGAGCCTACCTGTGGACCTGGCGCAGCAATGATTGGGATCGAGGTCCTCCCATTGTGGTATTCGACTACCAGACCAGCCGGGCAGGTAAACATGCCGATAGTTTCCTCGGGCACTGGAACGGTCATCTGATGGTGGATGACTACAGTGGCTACAAGCATCTGTTTGCCGAGCGGGGGATTACCGAGCTGGCCTGCTGGGCGCATGCCAGGCGCAAGTTCTATGAATTGCACCAGGCCAACCAGAGCCCCATTGCAGAAACCGCACTGAGATACATTGCCCGTTTGTATGCCCTGGAGTCGGAAGCCACGGCGGCTTCCTTGGGTGAAAGACAAACCCTGCGCCAGCAAGCCCGGGGCGCACTGGACGAATTCAATCACTGGCTCACCACCACCCGCAAGAGCGTGGCGCCGGGCAGTGGCACAGCCAGGGCCATGGACTACACCATCAAACGCTGGCCGGCATTGATCCGCTACGCCGAAACCGGTCACCTGCCGATTGACAACAACCCAGTGGAAAACACCATTCGGCCGATTGCGGTGGGCAAAAAGAACTGGCTGTTTGCCGGTAGCGAGCGGGCAGGCAAAAGAGCGGCGGCCATTCAAACCCTGATCGGCACAGCCAAACTCAACGGCCTTGACCCACACGCATGGCTGAAAAACACCCTAGAAAAACTGCCTACCTGGCCCAATAGCCGCATCGACGAATTGTTACCGCTCAAACCGCAAACATAAACAACCCGAGTTTCATAGGTGGGGCGGCTGGACGCTTACCGAGCTGGGCTGCTGGGCACATGCCCGGCGTAAGTTCTTTGATCTGCACAAGGCAGGCCAACATCCGGTGGCGCAGGAGGCATTGGCACGGATTGCCAAACTGTACGCCTGCGAAGAAGATGCGCGTGACATGAACATTCCTGAGCGGATGCAACACCGTGCTCGACACAGCCTGCCGCAGTTGCAGGACATGCATCAATGGCTCATCGAGCTCCGACCCCGTGTTGCCAACGGTGGCGCATTGGCCAAGGCGATTGACTACACCTTGAAACGCTGGCCAGCATTGAGCCGCTACGCCGAAACGGGTCATCTGCCGATTGACAATAACCCGGTAGAAAATGCCATTCGCCCCATTGCGCTTGGCAAGAAGAACTGGCTATTTGCCGGAAGTGAGCGGGCGGGCAAACGTGCGGCGGCGATTCAGAGCCTGTTTGCCACCGCCAAGCTCAATGGCATTGAACCGGCGGCCTGGTTGAAAGACACCCTAGAAAAACTACCCACCTGGCCTAATAGCCGCATTGATGAACTACTGCCCATCAGGCAGAAGGCATAAACGACCCAAGTTGGGTAGGTGGGGCGGCTGGACGCTTACGGTGCCAGGATAGCCATTGCAGCTGTTCTTATCTTGCCCCCCGCCAATACCTGAGCATGCGCTGATGTCGAAAAGCTGAGATTGCCCGCGTGGTTGAACATACTCGTGGGTAACGGTTGCGTCATCGACCTGACTTGCCATGTTCGAACCTCCTTCCTTGGAGGGGATCAAGTCTCTGGTACATAAATTTTACTCTGACCCCAATTATCCTGCCTGCTGATTCAAGTGTCGCGTGGTTAGTACTGTCTGCATGGCGAATGTAGCACTTGATATTCTATGACCCGTGATGCGTGAGCTATCTATTGTCGAACGTATAGCACCACGCAAGTGCCTTTGTAATTTCGTCAGGCACTTCTGGATACTTTTTCCTGAAATCCGCTATCACCATTGCCGACATTTCTTGCATATTCGCAGACTCAAAATTTGCCTTGGATTCGTAGAATTCGTCCTCTAGAAGTTCAATCAAGCTAATCCACTTGGTAGCTTCCGAGCCAAATCGCTGCACAACCATGGAGCTGTCGCGACGCGGAGACATGCTATCGCCATAGCCAGTCCAGATTAGAATTGCTTCCATAAGTTTCGGGTCATTCCAGTCGTCTATCTTGACCACAGCAATACCTCTTTACCCGTTGCGGCATCTATTGAGGTAATAGATTTCACAGTGGGATTTGCTTTCAGTGCTGGGAATTCAACTTCTGCCCAGACTGAGTTCCCCCGTAAAACGTCACCTTGTAACACTCGCACATTTCCCCTTGCGCCCGCCGCAAAATCGTGGGAAGCCTGTCTCCAGGCTGATACTACTTCCGGATTGTCTGGGTCCCATTTTGGTAATTTGATACCGCGAGCGGCAAGCGTAGATTCAAGAGTCATTTTTCCTTGTTGAGCGGCAGCTCTTGCGGCAATTTTGTCGCCACCCCGGCCAAGGCCGGACCAGAACATTGCCTTGTTCGTTCCGGTTGCTAGCTGGTTGGTCATGCCGGCAGTTCGTCCCAGTACGCTAGTAGGTATCAACGCGGCCCCCATGCCAATCCAGTAATCCGGTTGGGTCAGCATGTGCGCATAGTTTGCCATGGCGGCTGTCGTGTCGCCTGCCAAACCATACTCGGTTGCCGAAGTCAGGTCCAGTTGCCATTGTGATCCGGCAAATATCGTCGCCTGCTGTCCGGATGTCATCTGGGAGAAGTAGGCCCATTCGGTTGGCTGCATCACCATCATTTCGCCATTGGGGCTAACGACGGTATAGCTTGCAGCGCCGTCTTTACCCATGTTGGCCGCAACCCGATAACCGCCTTGGGTCATACCGAGATAACGAGCGTTCGTACCTTCGGTCAAACTTAAGATGGCACCGCAGTTCACACCGCCCGGATTCTGCTGACAGTCCTTCAGATCCGCTTCATACGTGTCGTAATGCGCCATGTAGTTGTTCTGCGCCGCATTGGCACCGGTATTGGCGGCGATGGCAACGCCTTCGGAACCAAGCCCCGCCGCAGCAGCGGCGATGCCGCCCATCATCTGGGCGAAGGCGATGGTCTGGTTCGGATCGGTACCGCCATAGAATTGGGCGGATAGTTCACCCACCACGGCACCCAAGGCTCCAGCACTACAACCTTGACCGGTACTGGTACCACTGCCCGATGCACTGGCACCGGCCACTCCTGCGGCACAACCGACGATGGCATGGGCGAATTCATGGGCGAATTCGTTGACGTTGCCGTTGGTGTTGAAGTCCCCGCCCAGCAGGGTCTGGTTGCCGATCCAATTAGCACCTTGTTGTTCGGCGGCACCCAGGATGCCAGCCACCACATTGGTGCGGATATTGGTTTGAAGGTCGGTGCCGGTGATGGCGCTGTTGACGGTGGCTCGGGCAACGCCGTCGATCAGGTTTTTGCCGATGTTCGGTACCAGGCCATCGCTTACCTTGACATCGTTCAGCCGGAAGGCATTCTTGCCTTCGCCGAAGGTGACTTGACCAATACTGCTAAGCACCCCGGCGGTGACAACGGCTGTGGCCAGTTGGCGCATGCTCTGGCTGCTGCCCAGATCGTTCAGGGTCTTGCTGAGGTCACCACCGTTATTGATGAAGCTGACGGCCGCTTGGCTGGCCATGGTGCTGACCGCAGCCTGGGTCATGCCTGCCGCGACGGCACCGGCGCCACTGGCTGCAGCCGTAGTGGATCCAGCAGCCGTATTGACGATGGCCGAACCGGCACCCATCGTGAAGTACGCAACAACCAGGGCCACGACGGCGGATGCCGCCGGGGTCAGGCCCTGGTGTTTATAGTCCCAATGTTGATGGGCTTCTTCGATCTGTTGCCAATCGACCTTGCCGACCAGTTTCGGATTCTGTTGCAACTGGCGCAGCCAGGCCATGTCGGGTGACTGGGCCAGCATGGCGGCGCTGTCACGCACGCTCATGTCGGCGGTGATGCTGCCACCGGCCTGAAGATCGAGCTGTCCGGCGGTTAGTTGGTTGTAGTGGGTTTGCTGATCGTAATTGCCTTCACCGTGGGTTTCCTGCCAGGCTTTATCTTTATGCTTCTCATCGGTCCGCTGGTAGCTTTCGGTACTGACGCTGGCGAGATTGATATTGCCTGCGGCCTTGAGGCTTATTTGCCCAGGCGAATGAACCGGCCCGTCCGATCCGTCCGATGGTTCAGAAGTGCCGGTGGCCTTGGCCTGAACGGCTGCGAGGGTGAGGTCGCCTTGGTTGGCCTGGATGTGGATGTTTTGACCTTCCAGCGTGGCATGGGCCACGGTGGTTTTACTGCTTTTCTTGTCGAGGGTGGCGTCATAGCCCACGCCCTTGCCGGGTGTGAACAGGCCGGTCAGATCACGCCAACTGATGCCGGATTTCTTGTGTGTTTCACGGCTGCTGCTGGCTTGTTGATTGGTGCCGCTGCGAATGGCGACCTGAGCACCGCTGATGTCGATGTCGCCCTGGCTGGCCTTGAGGTGGGCGGCGGTCATGTCCACCAGGCCGGTGGCCTGTACACCCACACCGTTCTGCCCCTGCAGAGTGCTGCCGTTGACGGTGATGGTTTGTTGCTGGGTGTCGAGTCCATCGCGCATGCCATCAGGCAGGCCGGTGATAAAAGCCCAGTTACTGTGGGTGCTTTGATGGCTGTGGCTGTATTGCTGTTGGTCTTCGCTGGTGGAGAGAATAACGTGCTTGCCGCTGACATCCACCCGTCCGTGGTCGGCGTGGACCTGGCTGCCTTCGATCAGCACGGCACCTTGATCGGCCTGGTTTTGTTCAGCCAGATTCGCTGCTAGTGTGATGTTGCCTTGAGTGCTGTGCAGGCTACTGCCATCGTTTAGGAGGGAGGCCATGTCCACGGTATCGATTGTGTGGGATTTGCCATAACCCTTGGTGGTAAAGCCGGATTTGCGTTCTTCGCGATAGTGGCTTTCGCTGTGCTGATTACGACCAGCCAACAGGGAGATGTTGTCACCTGCGAGCAGGGCGATGTTACCGTTTGCATCGATTTGGCTGCCTTGAAGGGCGATGTCGTGGTTGGCGGAGAGCTGCACGCTCTGGCCGCTCAGTTTGGTGGCGACGCTGCGGCTGTCGCTGACATTGTCACGTGAGATGCTCGTGCTGCTGGAGAATAGGCCACTGCTGCTGAGCTTGTGCGCTTCATCCCAGAGGGTGCTGCTCTGGCCATCTGTCAGTTGAATGTCGTGACCGGCTTGCAGGTTCAAGGTGCCGTTATCGCTATGGATTCCGGCGGCCTTGGCCTGAATGTCGTTCCCCGCGATCATGGCGAGATCGCCCGCACTGTGGATGCGGGTGCCGACGTCTTGTTGGTTGCCATGGGTATCGTGATTGTCGGCATCCCAAACGACGCGGTTTTCCTGACCGGTAGTCAGGGTGGTGAGCCGAATATCGTGGCCCGCTTGCAGTTGAGTAGCAGGGCCTTCTGATCCAGTTGTACCGGTACCGGCGTTATCAACGTTGGCGGCGGTCAGCACCAAGTCGCGTCCGGCCGAGGCGAGTAACATGCCGTCGGTGTTGCGAACCTTGAGTTGGGCAGTTTGCAAAATGCTATCGCGGCTGAACTGGCTGGCGCCCACCGTATTGCTGACGTGTTGGTGAGTGGAAACGATATTGATGTCGCGTCCGGCATTCAAACTGAGGGCATCGCCCGCGACAATACTGCCGCCAATGTTATTGATGTCATTGCGGGCAGACAGCGATACGGATTGGCCGAGGATCCTGCCACCGAGGTTATTGATGTCATCAGCACCCACAGCCACGAGTTGGCGACCGGCGATGGTGCCGCTGTTGGTCCATGTGCCTTGGCCCAGGGTTTGAATGCGGTTGGCGCTGATGAGGCTGCCGTTACTACCGGGGTCGTTCGGGTTGGAGGCCGCGTAGACCTGTGGCACCAGAACGCGTTCGGTTTTACCGTTGGGCAGTTGCACGTCCTTGGCGACCAGCCAGACCATGTCGCTGGAAAGTTGTGCTACCTGTGCGGCGGTCAGGGCGACGCCGGGAATGAGGTGCCATTGCTTAGCATAGGTTACACCCGCATTCATCAGGGCCTGGAATTGGGCTTCATCACTGCTGTAGCCGGTGAGGAATCGGCGACCGGTGAGTTCTGCAACCTGATCTTGCACCAACTTCTGTTCGTAGTAACCGTCGCCGAGTCGCTTGAGCAGGCTGTCCGGCTGTAATGACAAGGCGCTGATCATGTAGTCAGAGCTGAGCCATTGCCGATAATCGGCAAAGCGTGGATCGGTCTCAATCAGCGGATGGTTGCCATTGTCGTCGTGTACCTGGAACAGACTGCTGCTGCGCAGCGTGATATTGGGCTGAGTCCAGGCGTAACCGCCAGAGGTATTGATCGGCTGGCTGACGGGCTGACTCGTACCGGTCGCCGAGCGGTTACCGATAGTTGGCGCGGTGCCGCCTATCAATGTGTGGGTTTGATAGGTCAGCGTGGGGAGATCGTAAGGCGTACCGTAGACCGGGGCGGGGTTGTAGGCGGATTGACCATGCCATTCCCGGCAGTGGTCACTGCCGAACAGACCGCAACTCTCCACGGTGGTTAGCTCGGCTGTCCCCGTGGAACGGGTGATGTCTTGCCCTTTGGTTGCTGTGTTGCTGACCGGTTGGGAAGCCACCAGGTCACCGCCTGCAATAACAGCGCTGTCACGATTGTTGAGCGCGCCATTGATGACGATGTCGCCACCGGCCTGGATTTTCCCGGGGTCAGATGACACCACAATAGTGTGCGAAGGCGTGCTGTGGACAATGAAGAGCGTATAGTCCTCGAAGGTGCCAGGATAGCCATTGCAGCTGTTCTTATCTTGCCCCCCGCCAATACCTGAGCATGCGCTGATGTCGAAAAGCTGAGATTGCCCGCGTGGTTGAACATACTCGTGGGTAACGGTTGCGTCATCGACCTGACTGGTGACAAGGTGCGCATTCAAATTGTCGATGGTTTGCGCGCTGAGCTGAATCTGGCCATCGGCGTCAATGGTCGCACTGCTGTTGGTGAGGTGCACCGCCTGGCCGGTAGCTTGATCGTTGGCATCCAGTGCGCCGCCGATGCTCATGTCACCGGCGCTGTAAATCAGGGCATGTTCCTTGTTTTCGAGTGTCTGCACCCCGATGTCGAGCCGGTTGCGCGCAGCGATGGTACCAGCAGTACCGTTTTCATTTTCATTGGTCAGGTCGTTGGCCCCAATGGCGATGTGGTCGCCGTAGATCCTGCCGGTACCGAGGTTGTCGATGGTGTTCGCCTGTAGACGAGTCGTTCCGCCATCGATCAGACCACGGTTGGTGAGTTTGCCCGTGGCGTTGATACGGTCTTCTGCTGCGCTGATTTGCCCACTTGCTTGGTTATCGATAGTGCCGGCGTGAGCGGTAAGGGTGTTGCCGGCCTGCAGCGTGCCGCTGTTGGTAAGGATGCCACCGATATTAAGATCGGTGTCGTGGTTAGCGATGAGGGTGCCACTATTGTCGAAGCCACCGTCCAACAGGAGGTGGATGTCCTGTTGCGCATACAGTTGGCCGTCACCACTCAAGGTAGCGCTGGTCACAGCAAGGTTCTGACCGGCAACGAAGGTACCTTGCGTGTTGGTAATGGCGAGGGACCGCGTAGCCTGGCCGTCCTGAGCGCTCAGATTGCCGCCGGCGGAGACGAGACCTTGGCTGTTGTCGATCTGGCCTGCGCTGTTCAACTGGATGTTCTGGTTAGCCAGGATGTGCCCGGAACCATTATTGATGCGATCAGCGGTGATGGTGACGTCGTTACCCTGAATGCCTTGTGCAGACTGGGTCGTGTTACGGTTATCCACTTGGTTTGCAGTGATCTGCATCTCCCCAGTTGTGTGCAGCAAGCCACCGCGGTTGTCGAACAAGTTGCTCAGGGTTATATCACTGGCACCGGACGAATCGCCCAGCAGAATCAGGCCATCGAGATTGCTGAGATTCGCGGCTTTCAGTTGGAGCGTGCCTGCGGCGGTTTGCGCTTGATCGTTGATGAACGAACCGCTGGCGTTGGCTTGGAGTTGGTGTTGCGCAGTGATAGTGGCGCTCGATGCATCAATATCACCGTGAGTTGCCGTCAGAGTGATGCTGTCGGCTTGTGTCTGGCTATGGCTCAGGTCGACAGTGTTTCCTTTTGCCGTCAGGTTGCCTGAGGCGAGGTTCTTGCCCTGAAGGCGCGCATTCTGTCCAGAAGCGATGGTGAGGTTTCGGGCGCCGCCCAGACTGCCGTCGGGCTGGACGCCGGCGCCGAGGATGGCGCCGTCGAGGTTGACCACGTCGGTGGCGGCATCGAGTCCCAAGTTTCCTTGAGCCAGGATGCGGCCACTGTTGGTGATGTCACCATTAGCGTTCAATTGCGCATTGTCCTGAGCGTAAATCGTGCCGCTGTTGTCGATGACGTTGGTCTGGGCGGTGGTGGTGCCCTGACTGGTGATCTGCCCGCTGTTCGTCAGTTCGCCATTGGCATTTAGAACCAGGTTATCGCTGGCGCCGATTTGTCCGGCGTTGCGGACACCCACGCCGGCTTCAGTGCCGATCAGGGTGATTTTGCCCGCGTACATGCCTCCCAGTTGAGCAACGTCGATGCCGAAACCGGGTTTATTTGCATCACCAGACGTGGGCGTGATCTGAGTCCCGTCTGGACTGATGTCGTTGCTGCCGGTGACCAGTTTGAGCTGATTTGCCCAGATGCCAGCATTGACATTGATGGCTCGAGCCAGGATGTCGGTGTAATCGGTCGAACTGGCGTCCAAACCTGCGCCATTGATGTTGATGCTACCGTTGGAGACCTGATAACCGGCCAGAGTGCCATTCTGGAATACGGGTTTGCCGGTGGTCAGTGTGGCGCGACTGGCATTGATGAACCCACCGCCATCAACATTGATACCCGAAGGGTTGGCAATGACGAGTTCGGCCCGTTGGCCACCGATTTCGACGTAGCCATTCAATTGACTGGGCTGACTGCTATTGACCTCATTGAGAATGACCCGCGCCGAACCATTCGCTAGATTCGGGTTACCCTGAATCCAGCCACCGAGTTGTGTTTGGGCATTGGTACGGGCGTTATTGAGGATGACCCCTTTTGATCCCACGTCGAACTGTTTGTATACGTTATGGGAAACGCCATCCACACCGGGTGTTTGGATGTTGGCTTCCGGTGTGCCGTTCGCAGTGACCTGAATGGTGGGCTGCTGGTAGGCAGGCGCTTGATGATCTGCTGCAATCCCTGATGCGTTGGCACTGGGCGGTATGATTGCACTTAGCAGGAAGACCAGCACTCTGTAGCCAATGGGCGCCACTGCCGGGACACTCTGGCGTTGTTGGGCGGTGCGAGCGATTGAGTTGCATTTCTGTTCAATCTTCATGGAGTGCATCCTTGCAATATCGATAGATCAGATCGTCCAACCGATGTTAAATCCAGCGGTGATGCCTTTGGCCGGGAAACCATCAGGTTTGGCGATAGCGTGGCCAGCAAAAACGTCGTAGTTGAGTAATTTATAGGCGCCTCGGATTCCGATGACGCCACCGGCCAGTCGGGTACCCAGCAACTGTTGCGCCGATGAACCACCAACCTGACCATAATCAAGACCGAGGTAAAGTTCGTTGTTGCCTGCGATCACAATGCCCAAATCGTTACGGAAGATGAGCCCACGCTCACTTGAGAGGACTTGCTCGCCACTAAAGCCGCGGACGGTATAACGACCACCAATGGCAAAGCGGTCTTGAGGAATCAGTGGCGTGTAGTTGTATTGTCCGCGTAATTCGCCCTGGTACCGCCAGGATTGTCCGAGGGCAGAAAAAGGCGTATTGAACTGGATTGATGCCGAAGCAATATGTGGACGTGATGTGCCTCCACCATAGGCTTCCTCCGGTGCGGGTTCGGCACCCAGTGCGCCGGTACCCCAGCGGTACCCGACATCCATATCCAGAGTCGCCCGGCCAATGAACTGGCGCTGATGTATGTCGAAAATGTAACCAGCCATTCTGCGTTGCTGCACTTCGATGGTCGTATCATCGATGGCATTGCCATAAGTCTGTAGGTAGGCGTCCAGACTAACGCGTGTTTTACCATGCGCATTGCGGTGAATGATCCGCGACAATTTCAGATCCTGTCGCGTTCCGGTGCCGCTGTACCGGTAATCCTGATTGATGCCAGCAACCGTTTGGTAGTACCGGAACCGGTTGGTCGTAAAGCCGAGCAACCAATAGCCATACGGCACAGAATAATGAAAGGTGTAGGACTGGGTGCCCCTTTTATTACGGCCATTATCTAGCCCGAGGTCGCGCGTAAAGCTCGCATAAAACAGATCGTTTAAGGTGAACCAATCGTCGTAGGAGAGCACCACCGTGCCTTCGTAGTGCCCCGTCGCTTCACTGCCCGCATCATCGACCCACATGCTCAGACGAAACGGAAAGCGCTGTTGCCAATCCGTCACAATGTCACTGGTGCCGGGCTGTTCGCCGGGCTTGATATTGATATGCGTGGAGGCCGTAGGAAGGCGCTGGAGGTTTTCAAGCCCCTGCTCGAGATCGCGCAGATTAAGTAGATCGCCGGGCTTTGCAGGAAAGGCATTCCAGAGGGTACCGCGCGGATTGCTGCCTTTGGCCAACCGTATGGCACCAATTCGGCCGGGGATGATAGTCAAAGTCAGTTTATGGTCGTTTAGATTTTGCTGGGTTACCAGTACCCGCGTGGTGATGAATCCACGAGCGAGAATGGCGTTCTGAACCTGTTTGACCAGAATCTGAATGCCGTTGGTACCAATGCAGCGTCCTTTGATGCCACCAAGAGCCCGACTGGCCGTCTTTATTGCCCATGAAAATTGACCGGCACCTTCGCCACCAAGCGTGACTTGGTTGATGAAGACGCACGGCGTTTCATGTTTCGGCAGAGTGCTCGGCAGTTTAGCGAGTCCTTTTTGCAAGCGAACATCTGGTGTTGCTTGCTGACCTTGCTCCAGAGCACGTTGGCGCTGCTGCTGAAGCAACTCCTGTTGCACCGATGAGGAAGCAACAGGTGGTTGAGCCCAAGCTCCAGAAGCACCCCAAAGCAGCGAAAACAGCGCGCAAAGAAATACCCTGCGCATAAAAACATCAAAAGGTTGCCGACTCTGTTGATGCAGAGACAAGCCATCCGTTGGCTGAAACATGTAATCCTGATCCTTGAGAATTTGGCCACATACTAACATGGATCATGGCGAGCATCTAAACCGCTCAATGGTATCAAATATGTCTGCCTGTTTTCCGGTTCGCATTCAACAGTTCGCTTGATTTGCGCGCCCACATCTAAGCGCGAAGCTGGAACGAGCTCATTGCTTAGCCGATCCTATCGATTTGGACCAACACAGGGAAACACAGGGAAACCAGAATTCAACTTGCCGAACATCGCGGTAAAAATTCGATCAGATATTTCCATATTGCTACGAGCCGTCTTGCGCGCCTCTCACTTTGAGGGTGTCGATCACCCCCCAACTCACGCCGCAAACTCAATGGATTTAACCCGTATCAAATCCGTGATTTGCTTGGCTTGCCACAAATCATAGTTATGCTGCATGGCCAGCCAGCTTTCGGCGGATCGCCCTAATGCTTTTGCGAGGCGAAGTGCCATTTCTGGGCTGATGGCGCTGTGGCCGTTGATGATTCGGGTGACGGTTGAGGGTGCAACGCCCAAGCTCTCGGCTAACGCCCGGACACTCAACTGGTGGGGTTCAAGATAAATCTGCCGGATAAACGCACCGGGATGCGGTTGGTTGTGCACGGT
Organism: Halothiobacillus neapolitanus c2; assembly: GCF_000024765.1. Lineage (GTDB taxonomy): Bacteria > Pseudomonadota > Gammaproteobacteria > Halothiobacillales > Halothiobacillaceae > Halothiobacillus > Halothiobacillus neapolitanus. The sequence goes on from NC_013422.1 coordinate 388,485, forward strand.
CATCAGTGATAATCCTCGTAATCGAGTAAGTAAACATCGCCCGCTTTGAATTCGAAGGTTAATCGCCAGTTACCATTAACCGATATTGCCCAGAGCCCCTTCAGTGTCCCCTTGAGAGGGTGGAGTTGAAAACCGGTGATATCCATGTCCTCAATGGCGTAGGCGGTATCCAAAGCGGCCAGTTGCAAGCGTAATCATTCGCTGTGACTGGCTTGAATTCCAGCCGTCGTGCCGTTGTCGTAGAACTTTTTCTGCCCTTTGTGCCGGATGGAGCGAATCATGGGGGCGAGTATGTCACTGCGTTGCGTTGCGTTGCGCGCAACATGGATGATTTCCCCGCGCTCTTCATCAAGCACTCTTTGCGGCGGTGCTGGGTGGTCTCCCCAGCCCAATCACGGAACGCGGAGCGAAAGCCATGCACGGTAGCTTGAGGGTAGCCCAAGCCACCGGATGCTTTATCGTCCTTGAGCAGCAAGAGCATGGCCATATTGGATAACCCGTTTCGTTGTTTGCTCTGGCCGAAGAACAAATGATCGTTGCCGACAATACGGGGTTGGGTTTTGAGGATGTTGATGGCGGCATCAATCAAGGGAATGCGGTGTTCCTCTTTGGCTTTCATGCGCTGCGCGGGAATAATCCACAATCGCCAGGCACTTGAGCGCACGACCCGAGGCGATACGGTCGAAGACGAAGTCCATTGACCAAACCTCATTGGCCGCAACAGGCCGGAACAGCGGCTATCGATCCACCGGTGGGATCTTCTTGCTCCGGCGTCGGCGCACCTGCAGATTCTCCTGTGCGTACAGGCGCTCCACGCGCTTGTGATTGACTCTCGCTGTCCGGCCTAGGCTCGTAGTGCAAGGCCGAGACACTCATGCCGACGACCCGCAGCGCATGTCTTTCGCTCATGCCGCTCTGTTTCATGAGCCGCACCACCTCCCGGCGCGCCGGTGCGGTCATCACTTTTTTCGAAGGACTTCCTTCGTCATTTCGTTCTCCAGCACCGCCTCGGCGAGCAGTTTCTTCAGTCGAGTGTTTTCCGACTCCGGCGCCTTGAGCCGCTTCACGTCCAATTTCTTTGCCTAATGGGATTGAACTCTAAATGCCAGTGCTACTCGAATTCGAGGGAACGTCGTAAGCACAGTGTCTTGTTCTGTGTGATCAACAAAGAAAGCAGCCGGTACTAATTTTGCGTTACACAGTGTGCGTGTGCATGGTATTTACCTCATTGTTCGAGCGCCTTTTGCACGAGCTTGGCCATGTTTTTGTGCAATTTGGGCGCCACGGCGCAGTCGGGTACATTGTGGCGTTTGGCTATCCACACCGGGTCGTTGTACCCCAACATGACCTTGCCTTGCGCGTTTTCCCACACCAGAATTTTCAAAGGCAGATCAATCCCCGCTGTTTGGTTGCACTGCATCAAGGGCGTGCCCCCCTTCGGGCTGCCGAAAATAATCAATTGAGTCGGGCGCAACTTCTGACCGACCTTAGCCGCACCTTTGGCGTGATCGATGACCGCGAATATCGTTAACCCACCTTTTCTGATGGCCATTTCGAGTCGTTGCATGGTTTGTGTCACTGAGTAGGGGCTGGCTTGCTCGATCATGCCTTCATCAGCCATTGCGCTGGACGAAAAACTTAAAAACAAAAATATAAACAAAATGGCTCGCATCATTGGCTCCTTGGTTTTTTCTCTGGGGTTTTTCTTTAGAATTCATATCGCTGCTCGCATGAATCACAGTATTAGGGAGTCTCTACACGAATCGATATTGTCTCTGCGGGTCCGCCAAGTGTCCAGATGCAAGGCGCGGTGCGCAGGGAATGGCCGTCGCCATTTTCAAGTGCCGCAACGCTGCAGATGGGCTCTTGGCGGCCTGCCTGGATGGGGCTTGCGGGTTTGCTCGCACTCGGTGTTGCCGCCTCTCGATGGGCAATGAGCCCATCTTCGAGTCGGCGCCTTGATTGTGGACAAACCCGCAAGCCAGAGGCACCATCGATTCATGCAAAGGCTCCCAAGAAAACCACCCACTTTTGCATCAAGAACAGCGCCTCCAGCTAAACCGGAAGAACTCTGTTTTCAGCTTTTCGGGGCGGAAGGATTAACTTTCGGGCCGCATCCGCCTTTCATGGGCATGCTTTGCGGCAGGGCCACGGCCCGAAGTGCTCATTTTGGGCTTGCAGCTACTGCGCGGGCCACTCACGGCCCCCGCCGAGCACCCCGCTAGCGCCAAAAGCAAGCCACCGGTGGCTAACAGTGCGAATTGATGTAAATGTGTGTTGTGTGCGTTTGCTGTGTTCATTATGTTCTCCAACTAAAATAATCGAAGCAACTGCGCTTCGAAGGTTTGGTCAGATCAACTGTTTATTTCCTTACACCGATCAACCAGCCTGACAGCCCATTAGTCTCATTGTGATGGTTCAATCTCCGAACCCAGAAAAATCAAGGCGCTGGATTCCCGCCTACGCGGGAATGACTGGTTTTTCGAGCTTACCTACTGATCTGTGCAGGATGAGCGGTTGCAATAGCAGGCCAGCTCCACCCATGTTGATGTGACGGCCTGTGTAATTGCCAAACTGGTATTTGCCTGTACTCTTGCCCCCTAATATTTTTTACACTCGGCCATATTTGATAATGAGCGTGGCAAGGTCTCTCTGTTAATGTTCCAATATCGAGTGTAATCAACAAGGTATTTCTAATGACAAGTCCTCATACCTTTGAGTGTCGTGCTGGGTGCGGGGCTTGTTGTATTGCTCCTTCTATCTCCAGCCCAATTCCAGACATGAAGCGCGGCAAACCTGCGGGGGTGGCTTGCGTTCAACTGACTGATGACTTTCGTTGCGCTATTTTCGGCAAACCAGAACGACCTCGATGCTGTTCAGGATTAAGCCCGAATATTGAGATGTGTGGCGTGTCGCAAGCCCAGGCGCTTGAATGGCTGACTTCCTTGGAAGAAGACACAAAGCCCTAGCCAAGCCGGAGACGATATCTGCTGAGACTTTGCTCGCACTTATCTGTATTGGGAGTAGGGTGATGGCAAGGCGTCCCTTTTCTCAACGGTACAGTGGGAATTAACCGGTGGCTTTTCGTAAAGGGGCTAGGCTTGAGATTGGGGTGGATCAATTGTGGTGAAGTTTTTGCAAGTAATAAAAAACCCCGCCTCGATAAGAGCGCGGGGTTTTTGCTGGTTTCCGCCCCGTGAGGGCGGTAAACATTCTTAATCGATAGATATTCGATTAGAACTTGTAGGCATAACCGATGGTGGCTTCGTACTGCTTCATGTGAATTGAAGTAGTAGTAGCTGGAACGTTGCCCGCGGCTGCTTGAGCTTGTGCCTGGGTTGCTCCACTCATCAGCGCGCCCTGATAGGTGAGGGCGGATGGAATCGGGTTGGAGCCAGTTACCGTGACTTTCGGGGCGTACATAAACGCACCACTGATTTCCTGATGTTTATCAATAGCGTATGTGAAGCCTGCGGTGAAATGATTTTTCATCACACCAGGTGCCAAGGCATTAAATACTACGTCTTCAGAGCCAACCGGGTTGGTTCCGTGGTTGAAACCAGCGCGTAGCTGCAAAGCTGGGGTAGCTTGCCACTGGGCACCAATCTTGATCACATTTACGTTGCTCCAGCCGAATCCAGCGCCATTTGAGCCACCCAAGCATTTTGAAGTGTCGCCACCGGCGCAACCATTGCCCGGCATGCCGTTACCCAGCAAGTAACCGGTTGAGGGATTGCCAATAGCTGCAACATCGGCGTAATTGATTCGCTGGAAGTCAGCCGTCAATGTCCATGTTGGCGCTACTTTGAACGCGCCGCCCACTGTCCATGTTGAGGGGATGTCGAATTTTCCGCCGTCAGAAAACAGGCCAGAATAATCATCGAACTTGCTCATATGCATTTTTGTCTGGTAGCTGCCGCCCAGCGAGATGGCGTCTGTCGCGTGATAAAGAACACCGATCTTACCGCCCCAGCCTGTTGAGCTTGAGACCTTGTTACTGGTCAAGTGAGTTGGGTCGGTTGAGAAGCCGCCAAAGCCATCCAGGCCCTTAACTTGCATGGTTTGACGCGCAAACAACAGCGTGGCGCCAACGGACAGCTTGCCGTTCATGAATTTGTGGGCGTAGGTGGGTGCAATGAACATTTGCTTCAGGTTCACACCACCTTCACCACCCGTTCCGGGTGCGGTTGCAAATGCGCCCGCTGGCTGGCCGGTTGCGATTGAGGTCGCGTTGGGTTCGTAATCAGTGTTCAAACCACCATTACCGTAAATGGCAATACCCAATGCGCTGTTGTCATTGAGTTGGTAGCTGGCCGACAGTTCTGGAATGTAGAAATTGTTGCTGTTGCTGTCGCCCGACGCAGGAACGCCGGTCTGGTCATAACCGCGAACAGGATGAAACCAGGAGATATCAAAGTTGATTTGTGTGCCGGTTTCGGTAATACCTGCCGGGTTGGTAGCGATGATCATCGCGCTGTCGTTCGGCAGGGCCACGCCACTGCCGCCCATGCCGATGCTTTTCACGCCAAAACCGTGAGAAAAATAACCATTAGTCGCGTGTGCAGCGCCTGAGGCGATCAAGGTGGCGGCAACCGATGCGGCCAGTAGTGAACGTTTGAATACCATTTTTATCCAGTCTCCTGATTGATTGTTTTTGCGCCCGTTTCCTTATCTGGGTTGGGTGCACATCTGCTCGTTTCCCCGCTGCGCGGGTGCCCACACTCTGATGACGGGTTGCTTCGAGGCCCGCGTAAGGTAACAGAAATGTAAAGTGGGTGAATTCAAGAAAATTGAGGGTGCGCGAAAAAATATTAATAAATCAGTGGGTTGAGTATTAGTAAATGCTTATGTATTTATATAAGTATTTAGCTTGTTGCTGCCTTGTGATTTGTTTTCATTAACTTATGTTTCGGTTTTTTCAACTTTTTGGTGTGTTTTCGTTTGTTGCTCTTGGGTTTGGGCTGGGTGGGCGAGTGTTGTTTTTTGAAAATTGGTGTTGTTTTTATGCTGTATTTAGAGATAGTGCGGCCCGGGTTCATGCGATGGTTTGGGTAATTTGGCCTTCAAAAACGCTTTGAGCCGGGCCGGTCATCAATACCGAGTCTTGGGTTTTGCCCGTCCATGCCACAGAGAGTCTTCCGCCGCGAACGTCGACAAGGCAGGGAGAATCAAGCCGGTTTCGACGAATGCCGCTGACAACCGCTGCGCAGGCGCCGGTTCCGCAGGCGAGTGTTTCGCCGCTGCCGCGCTCAAATACACGCAGCCGGATGTGTTGGCGATCGACGATTTGCATAAACCCCACATTTACCCGGTTGGGAAACTGTCGATGGTGTTCGATCATCGGGCCGAGATGACTGACCGGGGCAGTGTCGACGTTTTCCACCTCGAGCACGGCGTGTGGATTGCCCATGGAAACTGCGTCAATGACCCATTCACTGCCGTCATCAAGTGTTAATGGATAGCTTGTGGCTTCGCATTCGGTGATAAAGGGGATGTTGGTTGGAGTGAACATCGGTCGCCCCATGTCGACGGTGACATCGCCTGAATCATTGATATGCAGCACAATCCGGCCACTGGCGGTGCCAACGGGGATTTCTTTCTCGGTGGTCAATCCTTTGTCATAAACATATCGGGCAAAGCAGCGCGCACCATTGCCGCATTGCTCGACCTCGCCGCCATCCGCATTGAATATGCGATAGGTGAACAATGTGTCGGCGGTTTTGGGCGGCTCGACGATCAACAGTTGATCGAAACCGATGCCGAAATGCCGATTGGCCCACTGCCTGATCTGTTCTGGATTGAGCTCGATGGCTTGATTGATGGCGTCGATGACCATGAAATCGTTGCCCAGTCCGTGCATTTTGGTGAAGTGGATTGTCATGTATTGTTCTTCGGCAGTGGGTTTAATGTGCTTAATTCTATAGGGAAGCTCGAAAAGCCCGTCCTTCCCGCGTAGGCGGGAATCCAGCACCTTGATTTTTCTGGGTTCCCGCTTTCGCGGGAACGACGAATCATGGTTATTTCGAGGTGCCCTATACATATTATATGGCGAATAAATGGGGGCGGATAATGATCGTTCAGGCGGTATGGGTTGATTTGGCGGCGCTCTTTGATTTTCAACCAGATGATAAGTTGGTGTTGTTTCCGGACGCGCTCGATGCGTTTGAACAGTGGCGCGCGTTAGAGTTGAAGGTGGTTGGCATCACGGCTGACGTGCGGCGGTACGGCTCACGGCTGTCTTCGGTTTTTGATGAAACATTCGTGGTTATTGATCGACCACTCCCCCAATGGCGTCAGATGGAGACCTGGCTTGATCTCGCGCAAGAGATGGCCGTATCGCCAGAGCAGATTGTTTTCATCACCAGTACGCCCATGCTGATGAGCTTTGCGCGTCGTACTGGCTTGCGCACCGTGGGTGTGCTGCGCGACCCGCATACGATGGCCGTTCTTGACGGATACTGGGTGGATTCCCTGGCCGACATAGATTGGCAAGACCCGCGGTTCTTTGAATAATTCCAATATTTTACCTAGCCACGCTGCCAGAAACACTCGGGTTCAGGTATACTGCCGCACCAATTTATCCCTTATTTATGGATGCTCCTGTGATTTCTCATTTGCGTAACATCGCCATTATTGCCCACGTTGACCATGGTAAAACAACCCTGGTTGATAAGCTCCTGCAACAATCCGGTACCCTGGACGCCCGTACCGATACCGGTGAGCGGATGATGGACTCCAACGCGATCGAGAAAGAGCGCGGCATCACCATTCTGGCGAAAAACACCGCCATCCGCTGGACCAGCCCGAGCGGTGAAGAATACCGCATCAATATCGTCGATACGCCTGGCCACGCCGACTTCGGTGGCGAAGTGGAACGCGTGCTGTCGATGGTTGATTCCGTGCTGCTGCTGGTGGACGCCGTTGATGGCCCGATGCCACAAACCCGTTTCGTCACGCAAAAAGCTTTCGAGCACGGCTTAAAGCCGATTGTTGTCATCAACAAGATTGACCGCCCCGGCAGCCGTCCGCAGTGGGTGGTAGATCAGGTGTTCGATTTGTTCGACCGCTTGGGTGCCTCCGACGAGCAGCTCGATTTCCCGATTGTCTATGCCTCAGCGCTCAACGGGTACGCAGGATTGGAAGACTCGGTGCGCGAGGGTGATATGACCCCGTTGTATCAGACCATTGTCGATTCGGTAGCACCGCCGGACGTGGATGCGGAAGGCCCGTTGCAAATGCAGGTATCCAGCCTGGACTACAACCCGTATATGGGTGTCATGGGGATTGCCAAGATTCAGCGGGGACGGATTAAAACCAATACACAGGTCAAGGTCGTTGATCGCGAGGGTGCTATCCGTTCGGGCCGAATCCTCCAGATCATGGGCTTCCATGGTCTGGAGCGGATTGAAGTGCCGAGCGCGCAGGCGGGCGACATTATTGTGTTTTCCGGTCTCGACCCGCTGTTTATTTCTGACACCATCTGCGATCCGGAACACGTCGAAATGCTCCCGCCGCTGACAGTCGACGAGCCGACCGTGAGCATGTCCTTCAACGTTAATACCTCGCCATTCGCGGGCAAAGAAGGCAAGTTCATCACCAGTCGTCAAATTCGTGACCGGTTGCACAAAGAACTGCTGCACAACGTCGCCCTGCGCGTTGAGGATACCGAGGAAGGTGACAAATTCCGTGTGTCCGGCCGAGGTGAATTGCACCTTTCAGTATTGATCGAAAACATGCGCCGCGAAGGGTTTGAGATGGGCGTTGGTCGCCCTGAAGTCATCATTCGCGAAGTCGATGGCGTCAAGCAGGAGCCCTACGAGCAGCTCGTCGTGGATATCGAAGAGCAGAATCAGGGCGCGGTCATGGAAAAACTGGGCACCCGCCGTGCGGAATTGCGGAACATGGAACCCGATGGCAAAGGCCGTGTGCGTCTGGAATACATCATTCCTTCGCGTGGACTGATTGGTTTTAGAACCGAATTCATGACGGCCACGCAAGGCACCGGTCTGTTGTTCTCCGTGTTTGATCATTACGGTGAATACAAGCCGGGCAACGTGGGTCAACGCATCAACGGTGTGTTGATTGCCAATGAAACCGGCAAGGCGCTGTCTTATGCGCTCTACAACCTGCAGGATCGGGGCAAGATGATGATCGGTCACGGGGATGAAGTGTACGAAGGTCAGGTCGTGGGTATTCATTCACGCGATAACGATCTGACGGTCAACGTCCTCAAGGGTAAGAAGCTCACCAATATGCGTGCTTCCGGCACGGATGAGGCCCTCACGCTCGTGCCGCCGATCCGATTCACGCTGGAGCAGGCACTGGAATTCATCGACGACGACGAGTTGGTCGAAGTGACCCCGGCCTCGATTCGTATTCGCAAGAAATGGCTGACCGAGCTGGATCGCAAGCGTTATGGCCGTGGCGACTAAGCCTCTTTCCAGCCGATTTGAGTTACTGATCTAGATGGTACGCGCGCATGTTTGAAAATCTTTCCCAGCGGCTCGGCGGTCTGTTCGACGGACTGCGTGGGCAAGGCCGGTTAACCGAAGACAACATCAAAGACGCACTCAGAGAAGTGCGGATGGCCTTGCTTGAGGCCGATGTTGCCTTGCCGGTAGTGCGCGATTTCGTCAATCAGGTCAAGGAACGCGCCGTTGGGGCCGAGGTTATCAAAAGCCTCAAGCCCGGGCAGGTGTTCATCAAGGTGGTCAGCGATGAGTTGACCGCGCTGATGGGCGCTGAGAACTCGGCTCTTAATCTGGCAGCGCAGCCACCGGCCGTCGTTTTGATGGCCGGTTTGCAGGGTGCGGGCAAAACCACTACGGTCGGCAAGCTCGGTCGACTGCTCCGCACGCGCGAACAGAAGAAAGTATTGGTCGTCAGCGCGGACGTGTATCGCCCGGCTGCGATCAAGCAGCTGGAAACGGTCGCCAAACAGGTCGGCGTCGATTTTTTCCCTTCCGATGCGGGGCAAAAGCCCCTGGATATCGTGCAGTCCGCCCTGAAGCAGGCGCGCGTCGGTTTTTACGATGTGCTGATTGTTGATACCGCGGGTCGGCTGCATGTCGATGCCGAGATGATGGACGAAGTGCGCCAGTTGCACGCCGCGCTGAATCCGGTGGAGACCCTGTTCGTCGTCGATGCGATGACCGGGCAGGATGCCGCCAATACCGCCAAGGCCTTCAATGAAGTGCTGCCGCTGACGGGCGTTGTACTCACCAAGGCCGATGGCGATGCACGTGGCGGGGCGGCATTGTCAGTTCGCGCCATCACCGGCAAACCCATCAAATTCATCGGGATGGGTGAAAAGCTCGACGCGCTTGAGCCCTTCCACCCCGATCGGATTGCATCGCGCATTCTGGGCATGGGTGATGTGGTTTCTCTGGTGGAAGAAGCGCAGCGTACTCTCGATACCAGCAAGGCCCAGGCGCTGGCCGAAAAAGTGCGTACGGGCAAAGGGTTCACCCTTGTTGATATGCGCGATCAGTTCGAGCAGATGCTTAATATGGGTGGCATTCATGGCCTTATGGATAAGCTGCCCGGAATGGGTAAGCTCACCGCCGATGCGAAAGCGAATATCGAAGATCGTGATGTGCATCGCATGATTGCCATCATCAATTCCATGACAATCCAGGAGCGGTTGCACCCCGAGTTGATTAAAGGCTCGCGCAAGCGCCGCATTGCGCTGGGTTCGGGGATGCAGGTGCACGATGTCAACCGGTTGCTCAAGCAGCACCGTGACATGAGCGACATGATGAAAAAATTCTCCGGTGGCGGCATGAAAAAAATGATGCGCGCGCTCAAGGGGCGCATTCCTGGCATGCCGATGTAATTGTATTGGCATGGAGGGAGTTTGGGCTTGCCGATAAGCTCAGGTATACTCCCCCGCCGGTTTGATCTGAGCGGATTTGGCAACGGCGGGTCGCGATTGAGATCGCACGGGCTGTCCAAATGCCGATAACGAAACGTTTCTGCGAGAGTGGCGGAATTGGTAGACGCACTGGATTTAGGTTCCAGCGCCTTTGGCGTAAGAGTTCGAGTCTCTTCTCTCGCACCATATTCCTGATCAGGGCATGTCCTTGATTATTTTTTTTAGATATGAAGAAGTTTGAGGTTGAGTGACCATGCAGGTTGAATTGCAGTCATCAGAAGGTTTGATCCGTCGTTTGGCGATTGAAGTGCCTGCCAGTGAAATCGATGTCGAAGTCGATCGCCGTATCAAGGATATGTCCCGCCGCGTTCGTCTGGATGGTTTCCGCCCGGGCAAGGCGCCTTTGCCCGTCGTGCGTCAGCGCTATGAAGGTCAAGTGCGTGAAGAAGTGGTCGGCGACGTGATGGGGCGCAACTATCAGGCGGCCATCGCCGAACAGCAACTGCGTCCTGCCGGGAACCCCGTGATTGAATCGGTTGATGCGCAACCGGGTACAAACCTCAAGTTTGTGGCTGCGATTGAAGTTTATCCCGAATTTGAAATCGGTGATTTGTCCGTAATTGAGATCGAAACCACAACGGCCGAGGTTACCGACGCTGATGTGGCTGACATGCTCTCAACGCTCCGAGAGCAGCATGCGGATTGGCAAAACGTCGATCGTGCAGCCAAAGATGGCGATCGCGTGACCGTGAACTTCGCCGGCAAAGTCGATGGCGAAGCATTCCAGGGCGGCAGTGGCGAAGGCATGCAGGTCGTTCTTGGTGAGAAGCGCATGTTGGCCGATTTCGAAAAAGGTCTGGCCGGTATTGCCGTGGGCGAACCTGAACGCGTGTTTGATGTGGCCTTCCCTGAAGACTACCCCGTAGAAAATCTCCAGGGCAAGACCGCGCAATTCACAGTGACAGCGACAGCGGTTGAAGAGAAAGTACTGCCTGAGTTGAATGACGAATTTGCCGCCCGTTTCGGTTCCGCCACGGTGGCTGAACTGGAGTCGGATGTTCGCAAGAACATGGAGCGCGAACTCAAGCAAGCGCTCAAGCGCCACACCAAAGACGTGGTGCTGACTGCCGTGACCGACAGCCTGACTTTTGACGTGCCGAAAGCATTGGTCGATGAAGAAGCGGTTGTCATGCGCGATGGTTTTGTCCGTCAGCAAATGCCTCATGCCGATGCCAGCGCGCTCGACGCCGGCCTGTTCAGCGAACAGGCGGCCAAGCGCGTCAAGATGGGTTTGGTGATCATGGAAATCGTCAAGTCTGCCGATTTGCAGGTTGACGATGCCTTGGTTGACGAGTTCATCAATGACATTGCTGCTGCGTATGATGAGCCAGACCAAGTCGTCGCGACATACAAAGGTGACCGCGAGATGATGAGCAATGCGCGCACGGTCGTTCTGGAGCAGCAAGCCGTGGATCACGTGTTGTCGAAAGCCAAAGTGACCCAGAAATCGCAGGATTTCAAATCGGTGATGAACCCAGCCCCGCAAGCCTGATTTAACGCCAAGCAGCGTTTTCGGCCTATTTTGCTTCAGACAGATTGAAAAAGTCGCGATCAACCGCCACAGTTTGTGTGATGTGTTGATCGCGTTTTTGTTTTAATACCACCCGCCCGAGGCATCGAATTCAGTAGCTCGGGGCGTGTGCACAGGGGAGAATGTATGATTTTCGGTTCTCAAACTACAGCGGGACTGTCGTCTCCGGAACTGGCCGCATTGGTGCCCATGGTTGTCGAACAGACATCACGTGGCGAGCGCGCATATGACATTTATTCCCGCCTGCTCAAAGAGCGGGTTGTATTTGTGGTTGGCCCCATTGAAGACCACATGGCCAATCTGATCGTGGCCCAGTTGTTGTTTCTTGAATCCGAGAATCCGGACAAAGACATCCACTTGTACATCAACTCACCGGGTGGCGTGGTGACTGCTGGAATGTCCATCTACGACACCATGCAGTTCATCAAGCCGCATGTTTCGACATTGTGTATCGGCCAGGCTGCCAGCATGGGTTCCATCCTGCTGTCAGGTGGCGAGCCGGGTAAGCGGTTTGCCTTGCCGAACTCGCGGGTGATGATTCACCAACCTTTGGGCGGATTTCAGGGACAGGCTTCAGATATCAAGATTCATGCGGAAGAAATCATTAAATTGCGTCATAGTTTGAATGGCGTTCTGGCCAAGCATTGCAATCAGCCGATGGAAGTAATCGAACGAGACACCGATCGCGACAAATTCCTGTCTGCATCTGAAGCGGTCGAGTATGGTTTGATTGACGCGGTGCTGGATAAACGCGCGTGATGCGAATGACTGAAATCGGGCTCAAAACTTGCCCCTTTTCATCACTGATAGAGATTGATCATGGCTAAAAGTACACAATCCGAACAGGATCTTTCCTGCTCATTCTGCGGTAAGCCGCAGGCCGAAGTCCGCAAACTGATTGCCGGCCCGTCGGTGTATATCTGCGACGAGTGTGTCGAGTTATGCAATGACATCCTCCGCGAAGAAATCTCCGCCGCCAAGGACGAAAGTCCCGCTCGCCTGCCGACGCCCAAAGAATTGGTTGAGGCACTGGACGAGTATGTCATCGGTCAGCAACGGGCGAAACGAGCCTTGGCCGTCGCGGTTTATAATCATTACAAGCGTCTGAATCTGTTCGGTTCGACGCGCAAAGTCGCCGAAAAGGATAAGGACAGTGATTCCGAACCGGTTGAACTGTCAAAATCAAATATTCTGCTGATCGGCCCGACGGGCTCCGGCAAGACACTGTTGGCGCAAACACTGGCACGTGTGCTGGATGTGCCGTTCGCCATTGCCGATGCCACCACGCTCACCGAAGCGGGTTATGTGGGTGAGGATGTCGAAAACATTCTGCAGAAGCTGTTGCAGCGTTGTGACTACGACGTGGAAAAAGCCCAGCACGGGATTGTTTATATTGACGAGATCGACAAGATCACCCGAAAATCCGAAAACCCGTCGATCACAAGAGATGTCTCCGGTGAGGGCGTACAGCAGGCGTTGCTCAAGCTCATCGAGGGCACGCAGGCATCCGTGCCGCCTCAGGGTGGCCGCAAGCATCCGCAGCAGGAGTTCGTGCAGCTGGATACGACCAACATCCTGTTCATCTGCGGCGGTGCCTTCTCCGGGCTGGATAGCATCATTCGTCAGCGGATCGAGAAAGGTGGTATCGGCTTCTCTGCGGAAGTGAAATCCAAGGATGACAAACGCGCTGCCGATGAACTGCTGACCCAGATCGAGTCGGAAGACTTGACGCGTTATGGTCTGATTCCGGAGTTCATTGGTCGCTTGCCGGTCATCGCAACGTTGAATGAACTGGATGAAGCGGCGTTGGTCAAGATCCTGGTCGAGCCGAAGAATGCGCTGACCAAGCAATACATGCGTCTGTTTGAAATGGAAGGCGTGGAGCTTGATCTGCGTGAAGATGCGCTCCGCGAAGTGGCGCGTCAGGCTATCAAGCGCAAGACGGGCGCGCGCGGGCTGCGGACCATCGTCGAGCATGTGCTGCTGGATACGATGTTCGACGTGCCCTCTACAGAGAATGTCCAGAAGGTCGTCGTGGATGCCTCGGTTGTACGAGGTGAAAATGCGCCTTATCTGCTTTTTGACCAGGCGGAAAGCTTGCCAAAAGCGGCTTCCGATAAGTAACTTTTCCCCTGTTTCATCGGGCGTAATTGAAATCCCGCGCTTTGGCGGGATTTTTTTATGAATGTCCGGCTCGGGTCGCCTCGACTCAGTTGCGCTGTACTTTGTCCTTAGTTTTATGGTGCCGACCGCTTTTGTGAGCGTGCCACTTGAAAAGTTACCATTCGGCATTAACTATTGACTATGCTCTAATCGTATCCGCTCACCTTGCCGCCTTTGGGCGCGCCACACAGGTAAAACATATGCCACACAACGACACAACATCAGAAGTAATCGCCGGTACACCGCGTACCGTACCGGTTCTGCCACTGCGAGATGTGGTGGTTTACCCTCATATGGTGATCCCTCTGTTCGTGGGGCGGGAAAAGTCTGTCTCCGCGCTGGAGGAGGCCATCAAGGGCAGCAAGCAGTTATTGCTCGTGGCACAAAAAGATGCTGATCTTGACGATCCCGGCCGTAAGGATCTGCATGCCGTCGGCACCTTGGCTTCCATTCTCCAACTGCACAAATTGCCGGACGGCACGATCAAAGTGCTTGTCGAGGGTGTCGAGCGCGTGCGCTGCGTGCAGGTGCACGAGGTGGACCAGTATCTCGTTGCCGAAGTGCATGCGATCGAAGAGCCCAAAGAACAGCCGGATCGCGAACTGGAGGTGGAAGCGCGTACATTGCTCAACCAGTTCGACGGGTACGTCAAACTCAACAAGAAAACGCCACCTGAAGTGCTGACCTCGCTGGCCGGCATCGATGATGTATCGCGTCTGGCCGATACCATCGCCGCGCACATGGCTCTGGGCTTGGATGAAAAGCAAAAAATCCTTGAAACCATTGATCTTCATGCGCGGATCGAGCAACTCATGGTATTGATCGAGTCGGAAATCGATACCCTGCAGGTTGAAAAACGCATCCGTGGCCGCGTGAAGCAGCAAATGGAGAAAAGCCAGCGCGAGTACTATCTGAACGAGCAGATGAAGGCGATTCAGAAGGAACTGGGCGATCTGGAAGAGGGCGGAAGCGATCTCGACGAGTTGGAACGCAAGATCTTGACGGCGGGTATGCCCAAAGAAGCGTTGGAAAAGGCCAAATCCGAGCTCAACAAGCTCAAGATGATGTCACCCATGTCCGCCGAGGCTTCGGTCGTACGTAACTATCTGGATTGGATCGTTGCCGTGCCATGGAAGAAGCGGACCAAGATCAAGCACGATCTGGGCGTCGCTGAACAAGTGCTCGAGGCCGATCACTTCGGTTTGGAGAAGGTCAAAGAGCGAATTCTTGAGTATCTCGCGGTACAGCAGCGCGTTCGCAAAATGAACGGCCCGATCTTGTGTCTGGTCGGCCCGCCGGGTGTGGGTAAAACCTCGCTCGGTCAGTCGATTGCGAAGGCTACCAACCGAAAATTCGGCCGCATCGCCTTGGGTGGCGTGCGTGACGATGCCGAGATTCGCGGTCATCGCCGGACTTATGTCGGCGCCTTGCCTGGCCGGATCGTTCAGACATTGAGCAAGATCGGTTCCCGCAATCCGCTGATTCTGCTCGATGAGATTGACAAAATGGCCTCCGATTTCCGAGGCGATCCGGCTTCGGCCTTGCTGGAGGTGTTGGACCCTGAGCAAAACAAAGCGTTTGCCGATCACTACATGGACATGGACATCGATTTGTCCGAGGTTATGTTCGTGTGCACAGCCAACAGCCTGAATATTCCGGGTCCGTTGCTGGATCGGATGGAGGTGATTCGGATTGCCGGCTACACCGAAGACGAAAAGACCGAGATCGCCGAACGCTATCTGCTGCCCAAGCAGTTGGAAAAGAACG
Source organism: Halothiobacillus neapolitanus c2 (assembly GCF_000024765.1). Lineage (GTDB taxonomy): Bacteria > Pseudomonadota > Gammaproteobacteria > Halothiobacillales > Halothiobacillaceae > Halothiobacillus > Halothiobacillus neapolitanus. Next base: position 403,880 of record NC_013422.1, read on the forward strand.
GCTTGAAGGACAAAGAGCTCAGCATCGATACATCAGCGGTACGCGATGTGATCCGTTATTACACCCGCGAAGCGGGTGTGCGGAACCTTGAGCGCGAATTGGCCAAGGTGTCGCGTAAAGTAGTGCGTAAACTCGTTACGAATGAAGAGAAGGCGCCGATTACCGTCGATTCCAGCTCACTGGATCAGTACTTGGGCGTTCACCGTTTCGATTTCGGCAAAGTCGAACATCCCGATCAGGTCGGTCAGGTGACTGGTTTGGCCTGGACGGAAGTTGGCGGCGACCTGCTGACGATTGAGGCGGCGACCATGCCGGGTAAAGGTAACCTCAAGTACACCGGCCAATTGGGTGAGGTCATGCAGGAGTCGATTCAGGCCGCGATGACGGTCGTCCGGTCGCGGGCTGTCTCTTTGGGGATCGATCCGGACTTCAGCCAGAAAACGGACATTCACGTGCACGTGCCCGAAGGCGCGACACCGAAGGATGGCCCCTCTGCAGGTGGCGCCATGTGCACAACAATCGTGTCTGCCCTGACGGGTATTCCTGTCAAATCGACCGTGGCGATGACCGGCGAGATTACCTTGCGCGGTGAGGTGCTGCCGATTGGTGGACTCAAGGAGAAACTGCTGGCCGCACAACGCGGCGGTATCAAGCTGGTTCTGATTCCGGAAGGCAACCGCAAGGATCTGGCTGAAATTCCTGAGAAAATCAAAGCCTCCTTGGATATTCGACCGGTGCGATGGATTGATGAAGTGCTGGACGTGGCCTTGGTTACACCGCCGACACCGAAGCCGGTAGCACTGCAGGACGCGGTGCCAAGTGCCGAGGTCAAGCGGGCAGACGATCAGAGTGCGCATGCTCATTGATTCCGGTTTTGATTGCGGATTTTCGTGCAGAGCGAACGCACTGCCGATCCGCATCAGGATAAGCTTCGAGCAAATGTTGGAGATTTCCTCGCGCATTGTTACGCCAAAAGTCCGGACTTTGTTGACAGCACGCCAGTGTGGCTTGTATAAAAGCGACTGGACTTAGATGCGCGTAATCGGAATTGGTTGATTGTTGCGGGTATTGCCTGCAAAATCCGGCATCTAGAAATTAGAAATCTAACCCCCTGTCTTAACCCCCAGAAGAAAAGGATTGCAACGATATGAATAAATCTGAACTGATTGACGCAATGGCTGCCAAAAGCGGAATGAAGAAAACTGAGTCCGCGGCAGCGCTTGATGCGTTTATCGAAGCGGTTGGTGATGCGCTGAAAAAAGGTGACCAAGTTACTCTGGTCGGTTTCGGCACCTTCCTGGTTCGTGAGCGTGAAGCCCGTACCGGTCGCAACCCGCGTTCAGGCGAAACAATCGAAATCGCCGCCTCCCGCCTGCCGTCATTCAAGGCCGGTAAAGGTTTGAAAGACGCCGTTAACTGAGCCGTTCGATACTTCGGGTTCGTCCGGCCACATCCAAACTGCGCCATGGGATGAATTACTGAGGTGAGTACAAGAAGCAGGGGCGGGAACGTCCCTGTTTTTTTATAGGGAGCGTAATTCTCCCGGTTGCAATTATTGCAGTAGGCTGGATGGCCAGTTGCCTGCTCCGGCGGGCTTTAAAGTTTTTTAAGGTATTGATGCTATGTTGATGGACTTGCGGGAACGCATTCAGGGTTGGATCGCTTACGCGATCATCGGCTTAATCAGTATTCCCTTCGTGTTGTGGGGCGTCGGTGAGTACTTCAGCGGCGGCAAAAACCAGCCTGTGGCCGAGGTCGATGGTTTGCCGATCTCCCAGCAAGCATTCGAGCAGGCGGTCAGTCAACAGCGTCAGGCCATTATTCAAAAACTCGGCGGCAGCGTATCGGCAGAAATGCTGCAGAGCCTGAATCTTGATCAGCAGGTGCTCGATCAGATGATCAATGAGCGAGTTTTGCGGGTATTCGTACAGAAGGCCGGATTTCGGGCGCCGGACGCCGTAGTGGCAGATTTGATTCGTTCTGAACCTGCTTTCAAGACCGATGGCGCGTTCGACGTCAAGAAATATGAAGCTTTTGTCGCGGCGCGCGGTACGACGGTTGCCAACTTCGAAGCCGGTTTGAAGCAGGACATCGTCATGCAGACACTGGAGAATGCGATCAGCGAAAGCACGATAGTGACAGCGCCGGAGTTGGACCAGATCGTCAAATTGCGTGACCAGACACGTGAAATCGGCATGGTCCGGCTGGATCGTGCACGGGTGATCGATACGGTTGCCGCACCGACCGATGGCGCGATCGAGGCTTACTATGCCGCGCACAAGGGTGAATTTATCCGCCCAGAACGCGTAAAACTCCGATACATCGAGTTGTCGCCGAAAACACTGGCGCCATCGGTCAAGGTTACGGATGCTCAGGTTGAGCAGGCCTATGCCAATTATGTGAAGAAGCAAGAAGCACAGGTTGTCCGCACGGTACGACATATCCTGATTTCTGTACCCAAGAACGCAGACGGTGCGGCTATTGAAGCGGCCAAGAATAAAGCCTTGGCGGCTCGTGCTGCGATTGTTTCCGGCAAGACCAGTTTTGCCGATGAAGCCCGAGCGGTTTCCGATGATCCGGGTTCGAAAAACAAGGGCGGCGATCTTGGTGAGGTTGCGCCCGGTCAGATGGTCAAGCCGTTCGAAGAAGCGATGGACGCCCTCAAGGTCGGTGAGGTCAGCGAACCGGTGCGCACGCAGTTCGGTTGGCACCTGATTGAGGTCACAAAGGAAAGCCATCCCGATATCAAGCCGCTGGCGGACATGCGCGACAAAATGGTGGCCGAGGTTCAGGAGCAACAGGTCGAGAAAATTTATTACAACGAAGGTGAAAAGCTTTCCGATCAGTCTTATGAACACCCCGACAGCCTGATCCCCTCAGCCGAGGCGTTGGGATTGAAGGTGCAGGCCAGCGATTGGCTCGACCGGAACAGCGGTACGGGCATTGCGGCAAATGAAAAAGTCCGTCAGGCGGCGTTCTCCAAAGAAGTGCTCAAGCAAAAACTGAACAGCAACCTGATCGAACTGGGTGTCAACCATGCGGTCGTGATTCGCGTGGATCAGCACGAACCCGCAACGCAACTGACGTTAGCCGAAGTGAAGGATCAGATTGCGACGACTCTGAAGGATCAGGCCATCGACAAGGCGTTGGCCGATGCGGCGAAGAATATCGGCAAGAAATTGACCGCCGACGCGGACCCGCAAGCGGTGGCAACAGCGGCCGGTGCGACCTGGGTAGCGCCGGTGTGGCTCAAGCGTACGGCGCGTGATGCCCCGATTCCTGCGGAAGCGATCCAGGCCGCTTTTGCCCTGGCGCCGGCACCGGACGGTCAACTGGCCAGCAAAGCCTTGGCTCTGAGTGATGGCAATGAAGCACTGGTGGTCGTCGAGGCGATTAAAGATGGCGATCCCGCCACGATCAGCGAGCAGGACAAGGAGGCGCTTTCTGCTCAAATTCAGCAGGCACAAGCGCAGCAAACCTTGGGTGTGTTGCTCAAAGCCCTTCGGGATGAGGCAAAGATCACCATCAATCAAAAAGCCGAGAAAACAGCGACGCCTTGATGCGAATCGGTCTGGTGCCACCTCCTGAAAAGGTCACTCGGACTGGGGTCAAAACCAAGAATGAAAAAACCCACCGATACGGTGGGCCGATTAGCGGCGCGACGCAGGTTGCGCCGCTTTTTTATTGGCGCCGTTTGCACTGCGCCAATGGGGTCTTACCGGGTTTATTTCAGGGGGGCTTATTTCGGGCACTGGCCCATGCCGGTGATGAAATAGCCGGAGTCGACATACACGTTCTCGCCGGTAATGCCCGATGCAAGATCCGAGCACAGGAAGGCGGCGGTGTTGCCGACTTGCTCGATGGTGACGTTACGCTTCAACGGTGAGTTCAGCGCGACGTAATCGAGGAAGCTCTTGAACTCGCCGATGCCTGAGGCGGCCAGTGTCTTGATCGGTCCGGCGGAGATGGAGTTCACGCGAATGCCCCGACCACCCAGTGAGCCGGCGAGGTATCGCACATTCGCTTCGAGTGCAGCTTTGGCGACGCCCATCACGTTGTAGTTCGGCATCACGCGTTCGGCACCCAAATAGGATAACGTGACGATGGCGCCATTATCGCGCATGGTGCTGCGACCTGCTTTTGCCAGTGCAGCCAGAGAGTAAGCAGATACATCGTGCGCCACGCGGAACGCCTCGCGCGACATGCCATCGAGGTAGTCGCCATCCAGCGCTTCACGCGGGGCGAAGGCAATCGAATGCACCAGAATGTCGAAGCCTTCCGGCCAATGTTCGGCGAGTGCCGGGAACAGGGCGTCGATCTGCTCGTCGGATGTGGCATCCAGCGGCAGATAGATGTTCGAACCCAGCTCAGCTGTCGCTTTTTCGACTTTTTCCTTGAAGCGATCGTTCAGATAGGTGAACGCCAGTTCCGCGCCTTCACGTTGCATGGCTTCGGCAATGCCCGATGCAATGGAGCGATTGTTCGCAATACCCACGATCAAGACACGTTTGCCGCTTAAAAATCCCATACTATGTTCCTCATGCTGACTAAAAATGTGATCACTCACCCGAGTGGATGCATAAAGCGTCCGTCGTTCGTCTGGTTGTCCCTTGCGCACGACTTCTCTCGAGGCTTATTGACATAGTGTACGGTTGAAATGAAAAACGAGCATCCCTCGCGACACGATCAATTCACAGACGACCAGCGTTCGCGCCGTGATTTTCTTCGTTATTTGCTGGCAACAGGCGCTCTGGCAGCCGGAGCGGGCGCGTTCAGTCGGGTCGGTCATGCTGCCGGATTTGCCGACGCGCTGGGTTATTCACCCAAGTATCCGGCTAACTTCAACGCCTTCAATTATGTGAATCCCGACGCGCCCAAGGGTGGCCGGTTGTCGCTGTCGGTTTTTGGCAACTTCGACTCGCTCAACCCGTTTGTGTTGAAGGGCTTGGCCGCCTCTGGCCTGAATGAACTGTGTTTTGAAAGTCTGACCGCGCGCGCCTGGGATGAACCGTTCTCTGCCTATGGCTTGTTGGCCGATCGGGCCGATCTGGCCGCCGATGGCTTGTCGATTACTTTTCGCATCAACGCCAAAGCCCGTTTTTATGATGGCAGCCCCGTCACGGCGCGGGATGTGCTGTTCAGCTTCAATACGCTCATGAGCAAGCAGGCGCATCCGCGCTATCGGATTTACTGGGCGGATATTGCCGGTACGGAGCTGACCGATGCGCGGCATGTTCGATTCAGCTTTAAGCGAGTCAACCCGGAACTGCATCTGATTATTGGTGAATTGCCGGTTTTTTCCGAACGCTGGCTGGCGGGGCGTGATTTTGCCAGCCTGTCGCGTGAGGCGTTTTTAACCAGCGGGCCGTATCGCGTGGGTCGGGTCGATTACGGCAATACAATCACCTATGAGCGCAACCCCGATTACTGGGCGAAGGATCTGGACGTGCGTCGCGGGCAGTTCAACTTCGACCAAATCGTGTTCAAATACTACAAGGACGAAACCGTCTCGCTCGAAGCCTTTAAGGCGGGCGAATTTGATGTCTTCTACGAGACCAACTCCAAGCGCTGGGCACGTGATTACACCGGCGCGAATTTCGATGATGGCCGTATTATTCGCCGGGAGATACCGCATAAAAACAACGCAGGGATGCAGGGCTTCGGCATGAACACCCGCCAAGCCTTGTTCTCGGATCGGCGCGTGCGGCGGGCGCTGGATCTGGCGCTGGATTTTGGCTGGTCGAACACGCATTTGTTCTACGGTCAGTACACGCGCTGCGACAGTTATTTCAGTAACAGCGAACTGGCTTGTCGCGGATTGCCGCAAGGCGATGAATTGGCATTGCTCGAACCCTTCAAGGCCCAGTTGCCGCCCGAGTTGTTTCGTGAACCCTATCAAGTGCCCGTCGCCAACAATCCGGCCGAGCAGCGTGCCAATTTGCTTAAAGCGCGTGATTTGTTGGCCGAGGCCGGTTGGCGGGTGGAAGAGGGCGTGCTCAAAAATGCCGAAGGCCAGCCGTTTTCCTTCGAAATCACGCTGGCCATGCGCGGTTTCGAGCGCATCGTCGCGCCCTATGCCTACAACCTCAAACGGCTCGGCATCGAAGTCAGTTACCGCACGATTGATGTATCGCTGTATCAACGCAAGATGGATCGGTTTGAATTTGATATGGCCGTGGTAGCTTATGGCGAGTCGCAATCGCCGGGCAATGAACTGCGCGATCGGTTCGGCAGTGCGGCCGCGCATACCGACGGTTCCAGCAACTACATGGGCATTGATAGCCCTGTGGTGGACGCGCTGATTGATCGGGTCATCTACGCCAAGTCGCGGGCGGAACTGGTCACGGCCTGTCGCGCGCTGGATCGCGTGCTGCTTTGGGGCGAATATCTGGTGCCAAACTGGTACATTGGTGCGCATCGGCTGGCGTGGTGGAATCGATTCGGTTTTCACCAGCCGCTGCCGCTTTATTTCGATGCCATGACTTGGGTCATGCAAACATGGTGGCAAGTATATGAACATCCGCAAAAACAATCGAAAGGGCACCTCGAAAAACCTACTGCGCTGTCCGATTGCGTCGTCGCGTGCTCGTTTACGCGCAGCTGGCTTAAGCCCGCGCCTCGCCTATCTACTTGATATGTCTCGTTGCTCACTGAACGCGAAGCTGGCGCAAGCCCGCGGCTCCTTGCACTCGAACATGCTAACGCGGAGCTGGCGTCAGCCCGTGACGGTTTTTCGAGGTGCCCCACTGCTGCTGTGGCTTAAACGAAGCCTCCTGCTGGCCGCCGTGGCTGCTTTGGCTGGCTGTGCCACGCCGCAATATGCCACGCAAACGTCGTACACGCCGCCACAAACCGCCAAAGGATTGATTTGCGTGGCGCAATGCCAAGACTCGCTCAAGCAGTGCCAGAATAGCTGTTCGGCGGCGCGCCAATCGTGCATCGCGCATATTGAACCGGCGGCGCGCGCGGCTTTTGATTCGGCGCTTAAAACCTACGAAGTGCAACGGCGCCAGTACGAAACCGACCGGCAGTTTTACGAGCTCAATCGCAGCTTACGCATGGGGTTCTTCAACCCAGTATTCGTGCCGGGCTATGGCTGGGTGATGCGTCCGGGTTATTACGATGATTACTACGATGACGCGCCCACGCCGCCGGTCGCGCCAAGCCTGGCTAAAGAGCGCCAACGTATGATCCACGAACAATGCGACAGCGCGCCGTGCCCCTGTCAGGAGAACTTCGAACAGTGCTACGTGGGTTGTGGCGGCGGCGTGAAAAAATCAGTGGTCTGCATTGCCAACTGCAAGGATTCCGACCCCAAGCCGTCATCCGGGGCGGAATCAAGTCCCGTCGTTCAGCAGCAGACAGGCAGCCCTTCGGCGAATTAAGCGAGCCAAGTATGTATCGCCCGCCCGCCTTTGTGGAAAACGATCGCGACACGATTGCCCGGATGATCCGCGCCCATCCGTTTGGGCAGTTGATTACCTGCGATCAGGGCCGGTCGGAGGTGACGCATCTGCCGTTCATGCTCCATTGGGATAAAACTATTCAGGGCCAAGGTCAAGGCTATGGCAATAGCAAGGGCAAGCTCATCAGCCATATCGCCCGCGCCAATCCACAATGGCAACACTTTGCCCATGGCGAGGAGGTGCTGGTCGTATTCCAGGGCCCACATACGTACATTTCGCCGAGTTGGTACACAAACTTCGGGGTGCCAACCTGGAATTATGCGGCGGTACATGTGCGCGGCACCGTGCGGCTGATCGAGGATGAAGCCCGCCTGATCGCCATGCTCACCGAACTCACCGAAACCCACGAGGCCGCGCAGCCGACACCGTGGGTGTTCGATATCGACCGCGAACGACGAGCGCATCTGATGACGATGCTGGTCGGCTTCGAGATCGACATCTCGGATATTCAGGCCACGTTCAAGTTCAACCAAAACCGCAGCGCAGAAGATCGGGCCGGCGTGATCGCTGCTCTGAGCCAATCGCCAGATGCGAATGATCAGGCCGTCGCCCGCCTAATGCGCGAACAGATGAAGTCTCAGAAAAAGGCCGGAACAAACGAATGACCGGTTACATTTTCAAAAGGCTGCTCTTGATGATCCCGACCCTGTTCGGGATTCTTGCCATTTCCTTTGCGGTGATTCAGTTCGTACCCGGCGGGCCGGTCGAGCAACTCGTGGCGCAGCTCAAATCGGGCGGTGCCGGTGCGGCGGGGGCGGAATCTGGCGGCGGCCTATCGGGTGGCTTGTATCGGGGCGATCAGGGGCTCGATACGCGCCAACTCGATCAGATCAAGTCATTTTACGGCTTTGATAAACCCGCCTGGCAGCGCTTTGGCGACATGCTGGGTAACTACCTCACCTTTAATCTGGGCACCTCGTATTTTTATCAGCGCTCGGTCACCGATCTGATTCTGGAGAAACTGCCGGTCTCTATCAGTATCGGGCTGTGGACGTTCTTCCTCACCTATTTGGTCTCGATTCCACTGGGCATCGCCAAGGCCGTGCGGGATGGTTCGCGGTTCGATACCGTGACCAGCACCGTGATTCTTGTGGGTTATGCCATTCCCGGCTTCGTGCTCGGCTTGGTTTTGATCGTTTTGTTTGGCGGCGGCAGTTTCTGGCAGTGGTTTCCGTTGCGTGGCCTCACATCGGACAATTTCGATCAGCTATCAATTTTCGGAAAAATCACCGATTACCTCTGGCACATCGTGCTGCCCGTCACGGCGATGATGGTCGGCAATTTCGCCGTGATGACGATGCTCACCAAGAACAGTTTTTTGGAAGAAATCCGCAAGCAATACGTGCTCACCGCCCGCGCCAAGGGCCTGTCTGAACGGCGGATTCTGTACGGTCATGTGTTTCGCAATGCCTTGATTCCGATTGTGACCGGGTTTCCGGCGGCATTTCTCGGTGCCTTTTTTACCGGCAGCCTGTTGATCGAGACTATTTTCTCGCTCGATGGGCTGGGGCTGCTTTCATATAACGCCGTCATCCAGCGTGATTATCCGGTCGTGCTCGGCACGCTATATGTGTTCACGTTGATCGGGTTGATCGGCAAGCTCCTGTCCGATCTGGCTTATGTGTGGGTCGATCCGCGCATCAATTTCCAGGCCGTGAATTCATGAGCGAGCAGGCAGCCCAAGTTTCACACCAAGGCCCTTGGCGGCGGGTGTGGCAGCGATTTGTGCGTCATCGCCGTGGCTACCTGAGCCTGTGGCTGTTTTCAATCCTGTTCGTGCTGAGCCTCGGGGCAGAATTATTAGCCAATAATCGCCCCTTGTTGGTGTATTACCAGCATCAACTCTACCTGCCGCTGATTCACAATTACCCCGAAACCACCTTCGGCGGCGATTTTGCGACTAATGCCGATTACACCGACCCTTATGTGATCGGCAAAATCCGTGAACACGGCTGGCTGCTGCGCGCGCCGATTCCGTTTTCCTATGACACCATCGACTACTACAACCCCGCCCCGAATCCCGCGCCGCCCAATGCGCGGCACTGGCTCGGTACCGATGATCGGGGCCGCGACGTGGCTGCTCGGCTGATCTACGGTTTTCGTTTGTCGGTGCTGTTCGGTTTTGCGCTCACGGCCATCGGCATGGTGATCGGGATGCTGGCGGGTGCGGTGCAGGGTTATCTTGGCGGCAAGGTCGATCTGTTTTTTCAGCGCTTTATCGAAGTGTGGGGTTCGCTGCCCGAACTGTACCTGCTGATTATTTTCGCCTCGATCTTCCAGCCCTCGATCGGCTTGCTGTTGATTCTGCTTTCGCTGTTCGGCTGGATCGGCTTGTCGGATTATGTGCGCGCCGAATTCCTCAAAGGCCGCAATCTGGAATACGTGCGTGCCGCCCGAGCGCTCGGGGTGTCCGGCCCGCGCATTATGTTTCGGCACCTGCTGCCCAATGCACTCACCCCCGTTATTACCTTTTTGCCGTTTCGGGTATCGGGCGCGATTCTGGCTTTGACGAGTCTGGATTTTCTGGGCCTGGGCGTACCGCCTTCCACGCCCTCACTTGGCGAACTGCTGGCGCAAGGCAAGAACAACATCGATGCCTGGTGGCTATCGCTCACCACATTTGGCGTGTTGGTGGGCACCTTGCTCTTGCTGATTTTTATCGGCGAAGCCTTGCGCGCCGCGTTCGATACGCGACAGAAATAGACACGGGAAGGTCTGCACGAAGCCATGGATGGTTTCTTGCAGAGATTCCCAAGGGAAAGATCGGCGCAGTCAATCGGTACCCGTACGCAGCGGATCGACGATTTCCGGGGTGTGCGGCGCAGTGGGTTCATATAGGGGTTCAAGCGGCGGCAGCCCATGGGCCGCGCGCGCCCGACTGCATTTCTCATCCGGCTGGCCGTGCTCATCCCAAGGTTCCAGTTCACGGCAGGGCGTAGGCCGATTGGGATAGATTGAGCAACTGACGCAATCGCCAATGCCGCCCTCAAGTGCCACGCAGCGCGCGGGCGAGGTGAGGGTGCCCTTCATGCTCACCAGATGCGGGTTGATCTGTTCCGTCAGTTCGGGTGGTACCTGCCCATCTAGAAAAGGCACCGACTCGGCCCAATAAAAAGACACGCGGAAATAGGCGCAACACGCACCACAACGCTGACAAGGATTGCCCACGATGGCCTCGATGATTGGTAACGATACACAGGAAAAAACAAGGGAGGCCCCTCGGAGAACCCGAGAGCGGAGCGGATTCTATTCCTCGGCAAACAAAAAATAAATAGATTTCAATTGAGGGCGTTTTGATCCATTGATGGCACTGAAGGGGATGCAGAAAACTTTTTCGTTAGAGTCCTTTGTGCTTATCGAATTAGTCTATAATCACATCGTTATTTTTTTGTTTCTGTTTTTTCAATTTTTCAATGAGGAATTCACCCAATGGTTAAGCGTTTTCTCGGTTTTGTGGGTCTTATGGCCTTGGCGCTCAGCAATATCTCCTCTGCCCAAGCACAGGAAACCATTTATGTTTACGGGCCGGGCGGCCCCGCGCCGGCTATGAAAGAAGCGGCAGCGGTATTTGAAAAAGAGACGGGCACCAAAGTCGAGGTCACGGCAGGCCCGACACCCAAGTGGATTGAGCAGGCAAAGACCAAAGGCGACATCATTTACAGCGGTTCTGAAAACATGATGACCGACTTTACCTTCCAACTCGATGGTCAAATCAAGTCCGACCAAGTTATTCCCTTGTATTTGCGGCCGATGGCTATCTTGGTTCGCCCCGGAAACCCGAAAAAGATCAAAGGATTTGAAGATATTATAAAGCCCGGTGTCAAAGTATTGGTCGTGCAGGGGGCGGGGCAAACCGGCGCTTGGGAAGATATCGCGGGTCGATTGGGCAATATCCAAACGGTACAATCGTTGCGAAGCAACATTGTCGATTACGCCAAAAACAGCGCTTTAGCTAAAAAGGCTTGGATTGATCAACCCGATATCGATGCCTGGCTGATTTACAACATCTGGCAAGTTGCGAATCCCAAGCTGGCCGACGTGGTCGAGATTGAGCCCCAATACGCCATTTATCGGGATGTTGGCGTTGTATTGACCCAGCGCGCTCAAGCGAACGCCCAATCCAAAGCCTTCATCAAGTTCTTGCAGTCAGAACAGGGTGAGAAAATCTTCGTTAAATGGGGATGGAAAGCCAACTGATCGGGCGCATGCCAGGATTCACCGCTGAACAGTCGAACGCTTGACGCAGCGGTAATGATCTTAAACTCAGCGAATTGATTGCCCACATATCTTTGTGGCTTAGACTGAAGATTAAAAACCCTGTCTATCAAGATAGCATGCCGATCGAAGCCTTGATGTTGTTGATCCACTCAACATCAAGGCTTTCTTGCGTTCCTGTCAAAAACCTTTCGCTATTTGAGAACATTCGGAACTCATAAGACTGGCGTCATCTAACGTGGTGAACGCTGATTTGAACGATTCGCTTTGCTACGGCGGGTAGTTTTCATTCCAGCGCACTTCACCCCATTATTGGGAAGCTCGAAAAACCCGTCATTCCCGCATAGGCGGAAATCCAGCGCCTTGATTTTTCTGGGTTCCCGCTTTCGCGGGAACGACGAATAACGGGTATTTCGAGTTCCCCTATTTTTGAGTATTGGCTGTTCGGTATGAATGTCCTCTGATGATTGAATAATGGTGATTCCGAATCATTGATTCAGGTAAACTGCGAGCCCTCAACTCATGCCCTATTTTCTCTTTGGAGCTCACCATGGCTATTACTCATAACAGTTATTTCGATGGCGCCGTGCAATCCTTGGCGTTTGATTTTGGGAACGCTGGGGCAACAGTGGGCGTGCTGGCTCCGGGCGATCATGTGTTCAATCTCAAAGCACGTGAGACGATGACTGTAGTGGCGGGTAAGATGTTCGTGACCATCAATGATATGGCCGAATTTCCTGCCGCGGCGGGCACAACATTCGATGCGCCAGAAGGATGCACACTGCGCATGCGCTGTGATGTGGATACGGCTTACCTGTGTGAGTTCCACTAAGGAGAATTGCACCCATGCAGTCTTTCGTGTGCATGGCATGGAAGTCGCGCCACGCAATGACTCAAGGGAAGCTAGAAAAACGCGTCATTCCCGCGTAGGCGGGAACCCAGCGCCTTGATTTTTCTGGGTTCCCGCTTTCGCGGGAACGACGAATCACGGGTATTTCGAAATGCCCTTAAATAATTGATGGGGCACGGTCCGGAACGGGCGGATATCGATTCGTATAGAGGCTCCCTGAAAGCCCGTTTGCCGGAAATGGACAGAGGTCGCTGACTGGGGTGAGGCCGGTGACAGTTCTGTTTGTTACCCTGTTGCTGGTTTGAGTTCTGGTCCGTTGTCGAAACGCCTTTTTGAAAAGGTTTGTTCGATGCGGTTTTGTTGCATTCTTTAGCGCGATTGAGCACCTGCCATGTTTTTGATTCTTCCCCGTCGTCTTCGCTTTTTTCTGTTGGCAGCGTTTTTTCTCGGTATCGGGTCCGCGAACATTCAATCGGCGACCGCAGCCGGGGCGGTTGGGATGCCGCCGAGTGTGCTCGAAACGCTGAAAAAGCAGAAATTGAGCCTGGGTGATCTGGGCATCTGGGTTCAGGCGGTCGATAGCAACAAACCCTTGCTCACGCACTTGCCGGACGATCTGTTCAATCCCGCTTCGGTGATGAAGCTGGTGACTTCGGTGGTGGCGCTGGATGTGCTGGGCACCAACTTTCAGTGGACGACCCGGGTTTATGCCGATGCCTTGCCGGTCAACGGTGTGGTGCACGGCAACCTGTATATCAAGGGTGAGGGCGACCCCTGGTTTCGTAGCGAAGATCTCTGGGATCTGGTTCGCCAGTTGAGTGATCTTGGAATCCATGAAGTCACGGGCAAGCTTGTGCTCGACAATAGTTACTTCGATCCCGGTCCGGCTGATCCAAGTGACTTTGATGATCACCCGGAACGGGTCTACAACGCCTTGCCGCAAGCTTTGCTGCTGGACAATCGAGCCACACGGGTGCTTATCGTACCGCCGGATAGAAGTGGCGCAGGGGCGGTCGTTCGTGCCTGGCCGCCAAACAGCAACATCGCCATCAACAATGATGTAAAACTCGTCAAAGGCGCGTGCACTGGGCAGACGAATCAGCCGAGTATCGCGGTTCTGGGGCCTGATACCAACACACCCACTTTGAATGTTTCCGGGAAAATCAGCACCGAATGTCAGCCCGATCAGTTCTACCTGGTGGCGGGTAATGCCAACGACGCATTTTATTCGGCATTCAAACACCTATTCGAGGGGCAAGGCGGGAAAATCGATGGCACCTGGGCCGAGGGTGTTGTGCCGAAAACCGCTGTATATCTTGTTCAGCACAATTCAGAGAATTTGACCCAATACCTGTATCTGCAGAACAAGTGGTCGAACAACCTGATGGCGCGGCAGATATTTCTCACGATGGGCGCGGAAATCAAGGGGGCACCGGGTACGCTCTTGAAGTCCAAGGCGGTCATTGCCGATTGGCTTAAGCGTCAGGGATTCAACTGGCCTGGATTCGATATTGAAAATGGATCGGGGCTTTCGCGCAAAGCCCGTATCAGCCCCAAGGAAATGGGGCAATTACTGATGTACGCATGGCGCAGCCCAACCATGCCGGAATTGATGGCTTCACTCCCGATTGCGGGTATCGATGGCACCATGCGCAAGCGAATGCGAGGCGAGCCAGCGCGCGGGATGATTCATCTGAAAACCGGCACATTACGCGATGTGCGCGCCGGCGCGGGTTACATCATCACCCAATCCGGTCGGCGTTATGTGGTGGTGATTCTGCAAAACGAACAAAACGTGCAGAACGGCGGCGGCAGCAAAGTGCAGGATGCGATTCTCGATTGGCTGTACGATAACGGTTAACTGTCGAAAACAGTGCGGGCTTTTAGAGCGTGCGCTTCAACGCGGCGACGAGATCACCATCCAGTGCCGGGCCGGATAGGTCATCCAGAATGCTTAACGCTTGCGCCACCGGCATTGCCCCGCGATAGGGGCGCTCCGCCGATACGGCATCGAACACATCGGCCACGCTGATAATGCGTGTGGCGAAATCAATCTGATCCCCTTTGAGCCCCCAAGGGTACCCGCACCCGTCGAGTCGCTCATGGTGACCGGACGCCACGGGCGCCAGCGAATCGAAAATGCCGACCTTGGAGAGAATATCCATCGAATGCACTGGGTGCAGTTTGATCTGGGCGAATTCCTCATCGGTCAACTTGCCTGGCTTATCTAGAATGCTGTTGCTGACGCCCAGTTTGCCGATGTCGTGCAGCAGCGCCGCACGTCGAAGCCAGAACAGTTGCTTTTCGGATAAACCAACTTCTCCACCGATACGTTGTGCGTACTGGCACACGCGACTGCTGTGGCCGAACGTATAGGGGCTTTTGGCATCGATAACTGCGGCGAAAGCGCCCGCAAGTCGATCGAGTTCTTCATCATCCACCGTGCGCACATAGTCGGCTGGTTCTATCGTGACCAGGCGGGCGGCAATGTCCGGATCCTGCAAACCCGCCCAAAATTCGTCGTTTTGAGCCAGTTTTTCCAGATGATGCACCAACGTGGGGTCGAACCAAGTGCCTGCGCGTGCGCGAACGGTCTGCATCGCCAATGCGCTACCGCCCTCGGCAAAGAAGATCTCAATTACTTGAGCCAACAGCGCAATGCGGGCGAACAGCGGAATTTGTTCCCCTTTCAACTGCCGAGGGTTACCGCGGCCGTCCCAGTGCTCATCAAGCCCACGAACTGCATCGCAAACCTGAGCAGAAAAGCCGAGTTGCTCCGCGATCTCCGCACCTTGTTCGCAGCGGGTGAGAAACAGATCTTCTCCGATTTCCGAGCCTTTGGTAATCAGGCTCGCCAGCATGGGGAGTCGCTTCAGCCAGGATTCTCCGGGCGCGACATGAGACCAGGCGAATTTGGCCATATCATCGATCTTGTGGGTATCGATCAGCTTGAAATCACGCTTGAGGATGCGGTCATCGCAGCCGTACACGTTGAAGATGCGCGCCGCGTTGCTCGAGCAGCCGGCATCCTTGAGCAGCAACGCATAGTACAAATCAGCGCGGTCGTGATCGTTCAGGTTCAGTTCCTGACCAATGTGCATGCCAATCCAGCAGCAGCGTTGCGCGTGTCCGGCGGGCAGGCCTTCGGTCAGGTCCAATGCGTGCGAGAGTGCGCCGATAATTTCGGATTGGCGCAGTCGCAGTGTCGTCTCGGGCAACAATGAGGGGATGGACATGCGAACTCCTATGCGCGTCTATGTCCATTAGCGTAGTCTAAATATGAAGTGGATTCAGGCGGCTACGCCCGAGACGATCATCAGTTGCAATGTTTGCTGCCCCCGGAATCGGTTGATGTCGATCCGATAGGCCAGATGCCAGTATTTTCCGGCGGGAATATGGTCGCCGATGCCGAACCAGACGGCCGTTAGATCGGCGCCGATGGTGGGTGTGGCTGGTTCGGTTTTGAGCAGTCGTAAACGCAGGCGCCAGTGCCGACCTTCCTTGAGTGGTGTGCGTTCCAGCACTTCAAACCGGTTGTCGAAAATCGGTTCCGGGCAATCGGTTCCCCAGGGGGTGCAGGTTTGCAGTTGTTGCGCAAAGTCCAGCGTGAGTTCGTTTGCGCTTAATGGGCCATCGGTGTGCACGATGGCCTGATCGGGAAAGTGCAACCGGTGCTTTGCCATCTCGCGAGCGAACAGGCGGCGAAATGTATCGAGCTGATCGAATGACAAGCTCAGTCCAGCGGCCATGGCATGTCCGCCGAATGCATGCATCAGATCGGGCGCAGTCGTGGCCATCGACACGAGCACATCGCGCAGATGGACGCCGGGGATTGAGCGTCCGGATGCCTTGAGTTTTGCTCGTGGCGCGTCATTATTCTCTGGTGCAAACACGAACACGGGCCGTTGCCAGCGTTCTTTGAGGCGACCGGCGACAATACCGATCACGCCCTGATGGAAGCTGTCGTCAAAAATCACCCAGTCGGCAGGATCAATCGGGCGATCGAGATCAAGCTCGTTAAGCCCCGAGCTTTTGCCCTGTTTTTTCAGGCTGAATAACATTTCCTGTTCGAGGGCGCGTCGCTCGTGATTGATCTCGTTGAGTGTCATGGCGTATTGACGAGCGGAGATGGGATCGTCCGCCAATAGGCAATCCACGCCGATCCGCATGTCTTCCAATCGCCCGGCCGCATTCAGTCTTGGCCCGACGACAAAACCGAGATCCGTACTGCTGGCATAACGCGGATCCTTACCAGCCACCGCAAACAAGGCCGATATGCCCGGTACGCACTGTTGCGCTTGAATGCGCGCCAAACCCTGGGCGACCAAACGGCGATTATTGTCGTCCAGCGAGACCACGTCGGCCACCGTGCCCACGGCGACCAGATCCAGCCAGCGCGCGAGGTTGGGTCTTGCAATGCCGCCGGCGAACCAGTCCTGCGCGGATAACCGTTCCCTGAGTGCCGCCATGACATAAAACGCCACCCCGACACCGGCAATTGCCTTTGAAGCGAAATCGGAGCC
This sequence comes from Halothiobacillus neapolitanus c2, assembly GCF_000024765.1. GTDB lineage: Bacteria > Pseudomonadota > Gammaproteobacteria > Halothiobacillales > Halothiobacillaceae > Halothiobacillus > Halothiobacillus neapolitanus. The sequence goes on from NC_013422.1 coordinate 420,934, forward strand.
GTTGAGGTTGGGATTAACGATCGCATGCGCTGGCGGAAGGGTGTCACCCGGCAGATGGTGGTCGGTGATGATGACGGTCGCGTTCAGAGTCAGTGCGGCAGCAACGCCGGCAAAGGCCGCAATGCCGTTATCCACGGTCAGAATGATATCCGGTGGCGCATCGGCTTCGGCAATCCAGTCCTTTAACAAGGCGGGCGAGAGGCCATAACCATGGCGTTGTCGGTCGGGCAGGGTGTATTCCACCTGTTTGGCGCCCATTGCGCGTAAGGCCCTGACGCACAGCGCGGTGGCAGTGGCGCCATCGGCATCGAAATCACCGATGATCAGGATGCGCGCATTTTCGCGAACGGCATCGGCAAGAATATCGGCCGCTACGTCGATTCCAGGCATGTCCGCTGGCGGCAGCAAAAATTCAAGGTCGGGATTGATCTGCCGTGGGTGCACAATGCCCCTGTTGACGAGGATTGCAGCCAGACGCGAATCAATGCTCGACATGGCCTCGGGAATCTGGGGTTGTTGTCGGCGTTGAATCAGGCGTTGCTCGTTTGGTGGTGGCGTCACTTCAGGGTTACGCAAAACTCAATCGGATATTGGCCATGGCGAGGTAGCTTTGTTCCAGCTCCAGATCCACGCGGGTGAGGGGCCTTGTTTTCAGCCAGCCATCGGGGAAGCTCACGTGCAGATTGTCCGCGCCTGCTTCGAGCCTGACGCGGGACAGGTTGGGTCTTGGCGAGCGATCCCGGTGCAGTAGAACAGCCAAACGAAGTACAGCTGAGAGCCTGACGATTTGTTCTCTCAAACGTTCATCGACCTCACCGAAACGCTGTAGTTTGAATTTGCGCCGATGGGTGTGTACGAGGCTCGCGATGATCATCTGGGCCGGGCGAGTGAGCCCGGGCATGTCGGCATAGGAAAGGATGTAGGCGCCATGATGATGGAAACCGGAGTGACTGACCGCCAGACCAATTTCGTGTAGGCGGGCCGCTATATCCAGCCAAACGGCATAGCGCGGGGCGTCGATCGATTCGGGATGGCAATCGAGCCCCCAGTTGGGCGCTACCTGCGCCAAGAGATCCGCGGCGGTTTTGGCGACGCGGTCAGCATGGCGGACATCAACGGTGAACAAGCGTTGCAACCGACGAATTGTTGCAATGCGGATGTCATCGTGATCGTCGCGGTCGAGCCAATCGAACACCAGTCCTTCGCGCAAAGCACCATCGCTCACGAACATTTGCCGGATATTCAGTGCGGCAAATACGGCCTGCATCGCAATCAAACCACCGACGAATACCGGCTTTCTGTCATCGGACAGGCCAGGCAATTTCAGTGCGGACAGCGACCCTGCCTTGAGTACCGCTGATTGTACTTTGGCCAATCCCTCCGCAGTAATGGCACCCTCACCCCAGTCGTTTGCCTTGATTACCGTCGCCAATGAGCGTGCGGTGCCTGAGCTGCCGATGGCCTGAGTCCAGCCTGCCTTGAGATAGGCCATCTTGTACGGGCTCAATTCGAGCTCCGCACGGGTCTTGGCATGATCCATCCGCGCGGCATCAAAGACGCCATCGGCAAAAAAATCACGCATCAGCGCAACGCAGCCAATCGGTACGCTCTCCATTTTGAATGGTGTGATGCCTTTGCCGAGGATAAGCTCGGTCGAGCCCCCTCCGATATCAACTACCAAGCGGTCTCCATCGATGGGAATTTCACTTCGGGACACGCCGAGGTAAACCAGTCGTGCTTCCTCGCGGCCGGCAATGATCTCGATGGGGTGACCGATCGCCTTTTCTCCGCGCTTGATGAATTCAGCACCATTTTTTGCGGCGCGGAGCGTGTTTGTACCGACGATGCGCACACTACCCGGCGGCATGCCGGAAACCCGTTGTCCGAAACGGGTAAGGCAAGCGACACCGCGATCCATGGCGTCTTCAGCCAGGCTGCCATCGGACTGAAGGCCCCCCGCTAATCGAACCATTTCTTTCATCCGGTCGACCACTTGCACTTGCCCGTCGCTAACACGCGCTATCAGCATATGAAAGCTGTTTGAACCCAGGTCAACGGCAGCTACGAGGCTATCGTTTTGCATCATTCTTCTTCCGAGGTTTTATGAAGGTCGTATTATCGCCTCGACCGAGTGGCTAAATAAACCATTTATAGGTTAAGAAGCAATTTTTTATGGATCGAGCATTAAAAAACCCGCGGCAAGCGCGGGTTTGGGGTTCATTTGAGAATCAGCCTATTTGATTTGCTGCTTCAGGCTGCCTGAGGCGTAACGCTTGTGCATTTCGTCCAGGTTAAGTGGCTTGATCAAAGAGGCCTTGCCTGCTGCGCCGAATGCCTCGAAGCGTGCCTGGCAGATGCTCTTCATGGCTTTGGTGGCTTCGGCGAAAAACTTACGCGGATCGAAGTTGGCCGGGTTGTCATGCAGATGCTTGCGGATGGCGCCAGTTGAGGCCATACGCAGGTCGGTATCGATGTTTACCTTGCGCACGCCGTGCTTGATGCCTTCAACGATTTCTTCGACGGGCACGCCATAGGTTTGACCCATGTCGCCGCCGTAGTTGTTGATGATTTCGAGCCAGTCTTCCGGTACGGAAGATGAGCCGTGCATAACAAGGTGGGTGTTCGGGATGCGCGCGTGGATTTCTTTGACGCGGTCGATACGCAGTACTTTGCCGGTCGGCTTCTGCGTGAACTTGTACGCGCCGTGTGAGGTGCCGATGGCGATGGCCAGAGCGTCGACGTCGGTCATTTTAACGAATTGGGCGGCTTCTTCAGGGTCGGTCAACAGCATGGAGTGATCCAGCTCGCCTTCTGCGCCGTGGCCGTCTTCTTCACCCATTTTGCCGGTTTCAAGCGAGCCGAGGCAACCCAATTCGCCTTCTACAGAAACACCGACGAAGTGCGACATTTCCGCTACTTTACGCGTGACTTCAACGTTGTATTCGAAAGAAGAAGGGGTCTTCATGTCGGGCATCAACGAGCCGTCCATCATGACCGAGCTGAAGCCGGACTGGATTGCGCGGAAGCAAACGCCTGGATCGGCACCGTGATCCTGGTGCATGACCACCGGGATGTGGGGATACATTTCGACGGCAGCAGAGACGAGATGGCGCAGGAACGGTTCGCCGGCGTATTTGCGTGCGCCCGCCGAGCCTTGCAGGATCACGGGGCTGTCAACCGCATCGGCAGCCTGCATGATGGCATGGATCTGTTCCATGTTGTTGACGTTGAACGCAGGCATACCATAGCTATGTTCTGCGGCATGATCTAACAGTTGACGTAAGGAAATAAGCGCCATTGAGCTTCTCCAGTTAGGTTGAAAAATAAAACACAATCAAAATCCTGATGCACAGTCCAAGAACTGAGCATCATGTCACGGTTAATCGGCGTTGATAATCTGGCCTACCCGTACAATCTTCATGGCATTCGTGCCACCCATTTGACCCATCAGATCACCCTTCGTGATGATGACGACATCACCGTCATCCAAACATTCCATCTGGGTGAGGGCCTCGATGGTCAAGCGGTTCACCTCGGCGTGATCTGTCGACGAATAGGGAAAATGTACTGCCTGAACGCCACGATACAAAGCCATGCGCCGTGCAGCGACTTCATTGCGGGTGAATGCATAAATCGGAATGTCGGTACTGACGCGGGACATCCACAATGCGGTCGCGCCCGATTCCGTCAGCGCTACAATGGCGGCTACGGATAGGTGGTTTGCTGTGTAAATGGCCGAGTAGGCGATTGCCTGATCGATGCGCTCGAACGGGATATCCAGCGGTGGCTGGCCCCTTTTGGCCTCGATTTGGTACTCCGCACGATGACAGATACGCGCCATTGTTTCCACCACGCGCACCGGGTGTTTGCCCGCTGCCGTTTCGGCAGACAACATGACCGCATCCGTGCCGTCCAGAACCGCGTTTGCCACATCGAACACTTCCGCCCGAGTGGGGATCGGATTGGTGATCATGGTTTCCATCATCTGAGTGGCAGTGATCACGGGGCGATTCATGTCACGCGCCATACGGATGAACGCTTTCTGTACAGCGGGCAATTCTGCATCGCCAATTTCAACACCCAGATCGCCACGCGCAATCATAATGGCGTCAGAAGCCTGGATGATGTCGCGAATGCATTCGATCGCTTCGGCACGCTCGATTTTTGCCACGATATGCGCAGTGCAACCTGCTTCTTGCAGCAGGCGACGGGCCTCATGGATATCTTCACCGGAGCGGGGGAAAGAGACCGCAATATAATCGACACCGATCGCTGCAGCGGTTTTGATATCTTCACGATCCTTTTCCGTGATCGCGGGGGCGGACAACCCGCCACCCTGACGATTGATGCCCTTGTTGTTGGACAGCTCGCCACCCACGACGACTTTGGTCTGGATCTTGTTGCCACTGACCGATTCGACCTGCAACACAATTCGCCCATCATCCAGAAGCAGGATGTCGCCGGCTTTAGAGTCGGTTACGAGTGCCTTATAGGTAATGCCAACGGTGGTTTCATCACCACTGTCACGATCAAGGTCGGCATCCAGCGTGAAGTGAGCGCCATCAGCCAGTTCTACCTTACCGTTCTTGAAGCGGTCGATACGGATTTTTGGACCCTGCAGATCGCCGAGAATCGCGACAAACTTGCCTTGAGCACTTGCGGCTGCTCGAACCATATCGGCACGGTGCTGGTGGTCGGCTGCCTTGCCATGAGAGAAGTTCAGTCGAACTACATCAACGCCAGCCGAAATGAGGTCGGCGATGACTTTAGGGTTGTCGCTGGCTGGCCCCAATGTGGCCACGATTTTCGTGCGTCGCTTGGTGGATAAATAACCGGGAGGGTTTTGGGCGTGCATGAAAAATCCTTAAGCGCTGGCGCGTTGTTCGAGAATGGCAACAGCGGGCAGCGTCTTGCCTTCGAGGTATTCGAGGAAAGCGCCACCCGCGGTAGAAATGTAACTTACCTGATCATAAATATCATATTTCTGGATGGCTGCGATGGTGTCGCCGCCGCCTGCCAGGGTAAACGCCTTGGTCTTGGCAATGGCCATGGCGATGGTTTTGGTGCCTTCGCCAAACTGGTCGTATTCGAATACGCCCACCGGGCCGTTCCATACCACGGTGCCCGCCTTCATGATGATGTCTGCGAGTTCTTGCGCTGATTTGGGGCCGATATCGAAAATCATGTCGTCGTCAGATACGCTGTCGACCGGCTTGAGTGTGGCCGGGGTGTTTTCGTTTCCTGGCAGGAATGGCAGTTCGGTGCCCACCACCACGTCGACGGCAACCGGGATGGATGCCCCGCGCGCTTCCATTTTCTTCATCAACATCTGAGCGGTAGGAACCAGGTCATCTTCGCAGAGCGATTTGCCGACATTGTGACCAACGGCCTTGATGAAGGTGTTTGCAATGCCGCCGCCGACAACCATTTGGTCGACTTTTTCGGACAGCGCTTCCAGAACGGTGAGTTTGGTGGAAACTTTGGAGCCGCCAACGATGGCAACCATCGGGCGTGCCGGGTTGGCCAGTGCCTTGTCCAGCGCCTCGAGTTCTTGAGCCAACAGAATGCCAGCACAGGCCACGGGGGCGAATTTGGCAATGCCGTGGGTTGAGGCTTCTGCGCGGTGTGCGGTGCCGAATGCATCCATGACGAATACATCGCACAGAGCGGCGTATTTTTTGGCTGTTTCATCCAGGCTTTTCTTTTCGCCGGCATTGAATCGTACGTTTTCCAGCAGAACGACTTCGCCCGGGGCAACGTTGAAGCCGCCATCGACCCAGTCCTTGATCAGGCGAACGGATTTTCCGAGTTTGGCGCCCATATCTGCGGCCACAGGCGCCAGTGAGTTTTCTTCGGAATAAATGCCTTCTTCCGGGCGACCGAGATGAGAGGTGACCATCACCTTCGCACCCGCCTTGATGCAGTGCGTGATAGTGGCCATTGATGCGGAAATACGGGCATCAGAAGTGACCTTGCCATTCTTTACCGGTACGTTTAAATCAGCACGAATGAATACACGCTTGCCCGCCAGATCAAGGTCGGTCATACGAAGGAAGTTGGCCATGAAGCACTCCTGAAAATCAAAATTAAAAAATGGTTTGGTTTGCGTTGCCGCAAAACAAACGATTTCTGTGAAAAACCTGTGCTCTGGGAAGGGCACAGGCGATCAATAGATTGGTTTCGATGCCGTAGGTTTAGAACGGCACGAAACAAACCGAATTAACCGATAACCTTCACCATCCGCATCAGATTACTGGTGTACCCGTATTCGTTGTCATACCAAGCAACGACTTTCACGAAGGTTGGATCCAACTGGATACCGGCCTTGGCGTCGAATACAGATGGTTGAGCCACGCCACGGAAGTCGGTGGAAACCACTGAGTCGTCGGTGTACCCAAGAACGCCTTTGAGTGAGCCACTTTCTGATGCCGATTTCATGGCCTTGCAGATGTCAGCGTAGGTGGTTTCTTTGTTCAGCTCAACGGTCAGGTCCACGACAGAGACATCAGAAGTCGGCACACGGAAAGCCATGCCGGTCAGTTTGCCATTGAGTTCCGGCAGAACCACGCCTACTGCCTTCGCGGCGCCCGTTGATGAGGGGATGATGTTTTCCAGAATGCCGCGACCGCCGCGCCAGTCTTTGGCGGAAGGACCATCAACAGTTTTCTGGGTGGCTGTGGCCGCGTGAACGGTGGTCATCAGACCGCGCTTGATGCCGAATGCATCGTTCAACACTTTGGCGACTGGAGCCAGGCAGTTTGTGGTGCAAGAGGCGGCTGAAACGATGTTTTCACCGGCATATTTGTCATGGTTTACACCATAAACGAACATAGGTGTGTCATCTTTTGAGGGCGCGGACTGGATGACTTTCTTGGCACCGGCGTTGATGTGCGCCTGGCAAGTTTCTTTGGTCAGGAAGAAGCCGGTGGATTCGATGACGATATCCGCGCCTGCTTCGTTCCACTTGAGGTTGGCCGGGTCGCGCTCGGCGGTCAGGCGGATGCGCTTGCCGTTGACAACGAGGTGGTTGCCGTCGACAGAAACGTCGCCATCAAAACGACCGTGTACGGAATCGTATTTCAGCATGTATGCCAGGTAATCGGCATCCAGCAGGTCGTTGATGGCAACGACTTCGATTTCAGGAAAGTCTTTCGCAGCAGCGCGAAACACCATACGGCCAATACGGCCGAACCCGTTGATACCTACTTTAATTGTCATAAGACACCCCTGTTTCTAAGGTTTTGAAAATTATAATATTTGTTCGGACTCATCTGTATGAGTCATCGCGCTAATCCATCGGCAGGCAGCCCAGAGGTTGCCTGCCGACTCTGTTGATTACAGTACGGATTGTGCCGTGGCGACCACGTTGTCAACAGTGAAGCCGAAGAGCTTGAACAGATCGCCTGCAGGCGCAGACTCGCCGAAGGTGTCGATGCCGACAACCTTGCCATCCAGTCCGACATATTTGCCCCAGAATCCGGTGACGCCCGCTTCGACGGCGACGCGCGCACGTACGGCGGCCGGTAGAACCGATTCGCGGTAAGCCGGATCTTGAGCATCGAATACTTCGGTGCAAGGCATGGAGACGACACGAACCTTTTTGCCTGCAAGCTTCTCGGCTGCAGCCGTTGCCAAGGCAACTTCGGAGCCGGTGGCGATCAGGATCAGATCCGGTGTACCGGCGCAATCACGCAGGATGTATCCGCCGCGGGCGATGTTGGCGATCTGTTCAGGAGTGCGGTTCTGATGTGCCAGGTTCTGACGAGAGAAAATCAGGGTGCTGGGCGAATCACGACGCATGATTGCTGCTTTCCAGGCGACGGCGGATTCGACCGCATCGCAAGGACGCCATGTGTTCATGCGAGGAATCATGCGCAAGGTGGCGATTTGCTCAACCGGCTGGTGCGTCGGGCCGTCTTCACCCAGACCGATCGAGTCGTGGGTATAAACAAAGATCGAGCCGATCTTCATCAGCGCGGACATGCGCAGGGCATTGCGCGCGTATTCGGAGAACATCAGGAAGGTCGCTGCAAACGGAACGAAACCGCCATGCAGGACCATGCCGTTCATGATGGCCGACATGCCGAACTCACGTACACCGTAGTGGATGTAGTTCGCATCGGATTCGGTAGCCGTGAGGGCGCGGCAACCTTTCCAGGTGGTGAGGTTGGACGGCGCGAGGTCAGCAGAGCCACCAACAATTTCCGGCAGGATGGCAGCAATCGCTGTAATGCTGTTCTGCGACGCTTTACGCGTGGCAATGGTTTCGCCTTTTGCAGCAACTTCAGCAATGAATGCATCCATCTTTGAAGTAAAGTCAGCAGGCAGGTCGCCAGCCAGACGACGCTTGAGTTCAGCCGCTTCGGCAGGGTATGCCTTGGCATAGGCGTTCATGGCGTCTTCCCAAGCCGACTCGTTGCGGATACCCGCTTCGGTCGCATCCCATCCCGCATAGATTTCAGCAGGGATGACGAATGGTTCGTGGTGCCAGCCCAGATTGTCACGCGTTGCCTTGACTTCGGCTTCGCCCAGCGCGGCGCCGTGGCAATCGTGGGTGCCACACAGATTCGGCGCACCGAAGCCGATGACGGTCTTTGTGCAGATCATGGTGGGTTTGTCATTGACTGAGCGCGCTTCGCGGATGGCGGCATCGATGGCTTCGGCATCGTGGCCGTCCACATCACGCACAACGTGCCAACCATAGGCTTCAAAGCGAGCCGGTGTGTCATCGGTGAACCAGCCTTCGACGTGACCATCGATGGAGATGCCGTTGTCATCATAGAATGCGATCAATTTGCCCAGACCCAAGGTGCCTGCCAGTGAGCAGGCCTCATGAGAAATGCCTTCCATCATGCAACCGTCGCCGAGGAAGCAGTAGGTGTAATGATCAACGACGTTGTGACCTGGCTTGTTGAATTGGCCTGCCAGCATTTTTTCGGCGATGGCGAAGCCTACCGCATTGGTAATGCCCTGACCTAGCGGCCCGGTGGTCGTTTCAACGCCAGGTGTATAGCCATATTCCGGGTGGCCAGGCGTTTTCGAGTGCAGTTGACGGAAGTTCTTGAGTTCTTCCATCGGCAGTTCGTAGCCAGAGAGGTGCAGCAACGAGTAGATCAGCATGGAACCGTGTCCGTTAGACAGAACAAAGCGGTCACGGTTTGGCCATTGTGGGTTCTTTGGATTGTGCTTCAGGTAGCCGTTCCACAGTACTTCGGCAATATCAGCCATACCCATGGGCGCACCGGGGTGGCCTGAGTTCGCTTTTTGTACTGCGTCCATACTCAGGGCACGAATCGCATTGGCAAGCTCTCTACGCGTAGACATAAGTCTCTCCAGTCTTAAAGGTCAAAAGATAAATGAAAACTATTTAAGTTGAACGCGCCCATCGAGTGAAATTGCTCACGCGTTTCTCAGGTCAAAACTTGCCACATGTTACCGTAATTGCTCCAGATCGCAACACGGCTTGTCGTCGATAGGGCTGGGTTTTGATTGATCAAATCGACGATCGATGCGCTACGGGCGCCATTTGATAGAGCATCCGATTGATGGTGTTTGATCTGATGGCCCGGTACCGGTTTCGGCGATCAATTGCATGGCGTGGAACAGTTCTCTGGGCGCATCGGGTTGGTTTTGTCGGCCCGAAGCGTCAAGGCGTCCACGGAATTGAAGTTTGAGGTCAGCGTTGTAACCGAAGAAGTCGGGTGTGCAAACGGCGTTATACGCTTTGGCGATCTCTTGCGTCTCGTCGTACAGGTAAGGAAAGCTGAAATCGTATTCTCGTGCCAAGCGATGCATGTGCTCAGGGCTATCCTCCGGATAGTCGGCGATGTCGTTCGACATAATGGCGACCGAATTAATGCCTGAGCGTTTCAGTTCTGCGGTATCCCTGACGATCTTGGGGAGAATGGCCTGTACGTAAGGGCAATGGTTACAGATAAACATCACGAGCAGTCCCTTTGGCCCGCGACAATCCTGTAACGTCCAAAGACGACCTTCGGTATCGGGAAGGCTGAAATCAATAGCGGGCCGATTAAATTCACATATGGGGGTTGTTGTACTAACCATTGGACAAACCTTGAGTTTTACATTTTAGTGTCAGACCGTCGGGCGCCCGGTAGGGCGTGCGTGCCTTGATGCGAAGTTCCGCGCTTGCTGATGGTTGAGCCTATCATAAGGCTCGCTGCCCGCGAGTTCGGAATCCATCAAGAGCATGAGAAGCAAGAATAATAAAAAATGGTTGCGGCTACCTTGCGAGGAAGGCGTGGATCATGGCGACTGAAGGAGTCTGTTTATGAGTGTTCAGGGTTTGACTGTTCCCCTCCGTTTTCGAAACGGAGGTTTTGCCCGCAAAATCGGCCGTTATATAAGTGGCTTCGTTGCTCTGTGGTTGTGTTTTGTGATGAGTGTATCGGCCGAGGCTGCGGCGCTTAAGTTCGCCATTCCCCCTTTTCTTCCCAAGGCTGAACTCGAAAAATCGTTCGGCCCGCTGGTTCAGAGGTTGAGTGAGATGACGGGAACACCCATCGATCTGGAAGTATTCCCGAATTATCTGGCCTTCTGGCAGGAGACTCGAACGGGCTCGCCATTCGATATCGCGCTTGACGCGGCCCCGACAACCGATTTTCGGGTGGCGCGGCAGCATTGGCACGTTATTGCCAAACTGAGCGGAACGGTTACGCAATCCTTGGTTACCGGGCCGAATGATGCCGTGCTCGATCCCTCCGAGTTGATCAACAAGAAGATTGCCGTGCAGCCATCGCCTTCCGTTAGTGCGTTGACGCTGTACCAACTGTTCCCGAATCCCGTTCAGCAGCCCCAACTTGTGTTCGTAGATTCCAATCGCGCGGCGGCGGAAGCAGTCAAAGCCGGGGAAGTCGCTGCTGCGGTCATTCCAACACCGATTGCCGCAGGCTATCCTTCTCTTAATATGGTAACGACGACAGCGCCGCTGCCGTTTCTTGCTGTCAGTGTGAGCCCCAATGTGTCGCCGGAATTGGCCAAATCATTACAGTCTGCATTGATCAGGCTCAGCGAAACGCCAGAGGGCGAGGCGATGCTCCAGCAGTCTCAACTGCGCGCCTTTACCAAGGCGACGGATAGTGATTACGCCGGGCAGGAGAAACTACTTGAAGGCACCTTCGGTTATTGAGAAGGCTGCTAGTGTAGTGCTTCATAAATAATGAACCACTACGCATATTGGCGGTCTGAGTTGGAAAATCCCCTGCGACGGTTACCGATGAAATCACCAATCCTTCTTGAAGACGAACAACGCGACGTGCTGGAACGTTGGAGCCGCTCACGCACGGTGAGCTTGCGCTGGCGTGAACGCGCGCAGATCATCCTGGCAGCGACCGAAAAGGTGAGCGATGCGGTGATCGCCGCACGGTTGGGCACCACGCGCCACCGCGTGGCGCGCTGGCGTCGCCGTTTCGCATCCGGCGGCGTGGAGGCGCTGAAGAAGGATCGGCCGCGCGCGGGTCGGCCACCACGCGTGGACGCGGCCAAGGTCAAGCAGATCGTGCGCTTGACCACGCAGACCCAACCCACGCACGCGACGCAATGGAGTACGCGTTCGATGGCCAAACGGGTCGGTGTCAGTGACACCACGGTGCTGCGTGTATGGCATGCCCATGGGCTGAAGCCGCATCGCGTGCGCACCTTCAAGCTGTCCAACGATCCACAGTTCACCGAGAAGCTGGAGGACATTGTCGGTTTGTATCTCGCACCGCCGGAGCATGCCCTGGTGCTGTGCTGCGATGAGAAAAGTCAGATTCAGGCGCTGGATCGTACGCAGCCTGGACTGCCGATCAAGAAAGGCCGAGCGCAGACGATGACACACGACTACAAGCGCAACGGCACCACTACGCTGTTTGCCGCGCTGAACATTCTCGACGGACAAGTCATCGGGCATTGCCAGAGCCGGCATACGCATGTCGAGTGGTTGAAGTTCCTCAAGAAGGTTGACCGCAATACACCCAAGGGCAAGGAGCTGCACCTGATCGTCGACAACTACGCCACCCACAAGCATCCAGAAGTGAAGGCGTGGCTGGCCTTGCATCCACGTTTTCATATCCACTTCACGCCGACTTCGGCTTCGTGGCTGAACATGGTCGAGCGCTTTTTCCGCAGCATCACTGTGGACCGCCTGCGCTGTGGCGTTTTCCATAGTGTTGCCGACTTGGAGAAGGCCATCTCCGGCTACATCAATCACTACAACAAGAACCCCAAACCCTTCGTCTGGACGGCCAAAGCGAATGACATTCTGGAGAAAGTCGTCCGCGCCCAGACTACACTCGACAAAATGGGTCAAACAGCTTGAAGCACTACACTAGCTGCTAGAATCATCGGCTGATCCAGATTTTTCTATTCATTGAACCCAAGGATTTTTTACATGACCGTGCATCGCGAGCCTGTTCATTTCTTTACTTCCGAATCCGTGGCTGAAGGCCACCCAGACAAAATTGCCGATCAGATTTCCGATGCGGTCCTGGATGCGATCCTGCGCAAGGATCCGCATGCGCGCGTGGCCTGTGAAACCCTTGTGAAAACTGGTTTTGTCGTGTTGGCGGGCGAGGTAACCACCTCAGCCTGGGTGGATCTGGATGAGCTGGTGCGCAAGGTCATTGTGGATATCGGGTACGACAGCTCCGAGCTCGGATTCGATGGCAACACCTGCGGGGTTCTGAATGCGATTGGCAAGCAGTCTTCCGATATTGCACAGGGTGTGGATCGCATGGTGGCCGAAGAGCAGGGTGCCGGTGATCAGGGCCTGATGTTCGGGTACGCCACCAACGAAACCGACGTGCTCATGCCCGCGCCCATCACCTATGCGCATCGATTGGTGCAGCGTCAGGCCGAGGTTCGCAAATCCCATACCCTGTCTTGGCTGCGCCCGGATGCCAAATCGCAGGTGACGTTTCGTTACAAGAAAGGCAAGCCGGTCGGAATTGATGCTGTCGTTCTTTCGACGCAGCATGGTCCGGAAGTGAGTCAGAAGGATTTGCGCGAAGCGGTGATGGAGCTGATCATCAAGCCGACACTGCCGGCGGATTGGCTGGATGAAAAAACCAAGTACCACATCAACCCGACTGGCAATTTCGTGATTGGCGGCCCGGTTGGGGACTGCGGTTTGACCGGTCGCAAGATCATCGTCGATACCTATGGCGGTATGGCGCGGCATGGTGGCGGGGCGTTCTCCGGCAAGGATCCCTCCAAGGTGGATCGATCCGCAGCGTATGCCGGGCGTTATGTCGCCAAAAACATCGTGGCGGCGGGCCTTGCCGACCGCTGCGAAATCCAGGTTTCCTATGCCATCGGCGTGGCGGAACCCACCTCGATCAGTATCGATACCTTCGGTACGGGCAAAATTTCCGATCAGCGCATCACCGATCTGGTGCGTGCGCATTTTGATCTGCGCCCCTATGGCATTGTCCGTATGCTGGATCTCATCCGGCCCATCTATCAGAAAACCGCCGCCTATGGTCACTTCGGCCGAGAGGATGCCGACTTTACCTGGGAAAAAACCGACAAAGCGGATGCGCTGCGGGCAGACGCCGGTCTATAATCTCGCTATCCGATTCCTCAAGGAGCGCTGCAACCCCATCCGGGGTGAGGCTTGAGGGGTTGGCTTTCATTCAACGGCGCTCTGAAACCTGCACATTTCGGCAGGTTTTTTGTTGAACTGAGGAAACATCATGCAAAACCCGAACGCTTTTAAACTGGCTATCGACTGTAAAGTGGCCGACATCACCTTGGCCGATTATGGTCGTAAAGAATTGCGTATTGCCGAGCGGGAAATGCCCGCCCTGATGGCGATTCGTGCCAAATATCGCGAGGCGCAACCGCTGGCGGGCGCGCGCATTGTTGGCAGCCTGCATATGACGGTGCAAACCGCTGTTCTGATTGAAACGCTGGTTGATCTTGGGGCGTCCGTGCGTTGGTCATCCTGCAATATTTTCTCCACCCAGGATCACGCCGCCGCCGCGATTGCCGCCGCCGGCATTCCGGTGTTCGCCTGGAAAGGTGAAACAGAAGAAGAATACTGGTGGTGCATCGAACAAACGATTACCGGCCCCAATGGCTGGACGCCCAACCTGATTCTGGATGACGGCGGTGATTTGACCGGTTTGATTCACGACAAACATCCCGAGTTGCTGGCGGGTATTCACGGTGTTTCGGAAGAAACCACGACTGGTGTTCACCGTTTGCTCGACATGCTCAAGGCCGGTACGCTTAAAGTCCCCGCGATCAATGTCAATGACTCCGTCACCAAGAGCAAGAACGACAACAAGTACGGCTGCCGCCATTCTTTGAATGACGCGATCAAACGGGCGACCGACCACCTTCTTTCCGGCAAGCAGGCGCTGGTCATTGGCTACGGCGATGTCGGCAAGGGTTCGGCTGCTTCCTTGCGCCAGGAAGGCATGATCGTCAAGGTCACCGAAATCGATCCGATTTGTGCCATGCAAGCCTGCATGGACGGTTATGAGGTCGTTTCGCCCTACCTCAATGGCCACAATGACGGCAGCGATACCTGTGTCGATAAACAGTTGCTCGGCAAGATCGACCTGATTGTTACCACAACCGGTAACGTGAACGTCTGCGACGCGCCGATGCTCAAAGCATTGAAGAATGGCGCGGTCGTCAGCAACATCGGCCACTTCGATAACGAAATCGACACCGCCTACATGCGAAAGAACTGGGTATGGGAAGAGATCAAGCCGCAGGTGCACAAAATTTATCGTGAAACTGCGCCGGGCTCCGAGCCGAATCTGGATTCGGATAATTATCTGATTCTGCTTTCCGAAGGGCGTTTGGTGAACTTGGGCAATGCGACGGGTCACCCCAGCCGCATCATGGATGGTTCGTTCGCCAATCAGGTGCTGGCTCAGCTGCATTTGTTCGCCAACAAGTTTGCCGACCAGCCCGCGGCGCGCAAAGCCGAGCTGTTGCGTGTTGAAGTGCTGCCCAAGGCATTGGATGAAGAAGTGGCGCGTTACATGGTGGCGGGTTTTGGCGGCGTGCTGACGAAGATGACCGACAAACAGGCGTCCTACCTCGGTGTCGAGGTCAACGGCCCCTACAAGCCTGATAGCTATCGCTACTGATGGGCTCGGAGGCAATTATGCACACGCCCTTATCCTGTGAGTTTTTTCCGCCGAAATCGGACGAGGGCGCGCTCAAGCTGCGCGCCGTTACCGAGCAGTTGACCTCGGCCCTCAAGCCGGAGTATTTCTCCGTCACCTATGGGGCGGGTGGCTCGACTCAGGATCGGAGTTTTGCAACCGTTCAAGCGATTCAGACTGAATCCGGTGTGCCCGCCGCGCCGCATTTGTCCTGCATCGGTTCCACGCGCGCAAGCATCGCTGCCATTCTGGATCAGTACCGTGCGCTCGGTATCAAGCGAATAGTGGCCTTGCGGGGGGATTTGCCCTCCGGGATGCGCGATCCGGGCGATTTTCGTTTTGCCAGCGAACTTGTTGCGTTCATTCGTGAACATAGCGGTGACTGGTTCCATATCGAAGTGGCGGCTTATCCCGAATTTCACCCGCAATCGGCCAATGCCCGCGCCGACTTGCTGCATTTCAAGCAGAAAGTCGAAGCGGGTGTCGACGGCGCCATCACGCAATACTTCTATTCTATCGAAGCCTACGCCCGCTTTTTGGATGACTGCGAAAAGTTGCAGATCATGATTCCGATCGTGCCCGGCATCATGCCGATCAGCAATTACACTCAACTGGCGCGGTTTTCGGATGCCAGCGGAGCGGATTTGCCGCGTTGGTTGCGCAAGCGCCTCGAAGCCTTTGGCGACGACATGGATGGCCTGCGCGCATTCGGTCATGATGTGGTGACCGGGTTGACGTCCGATCTCGTTCAGGCTGGCGCGCCCGGGCTGCACTTCTACACCATGAACCAGGCGGTTCCGGTCATTAACATCTGTCGCGATGCGGGATTGATGCCTTCACAGCCTAACTAACTGTCATTGGTTGCAGTCGGGTTCAATGCTATTGTCATCGATGCCACGTAAATTGACGGTTTGATACGTCGATCATGGCTGGATCGATTTCTTTTCATCAGTATTGACTTCGTATATCAAGACAACAGCATCGATAACTGGCATCAATAAAATGCATTGAAAGGAGTGGGCCTCATGGGAACGTTTGCCATTGTTTTGTTGGTGTTGGCTGCGGCCACTATTTTCGCGGGCATCAAGCAGGTGCCGCAAGGCTCGATGTGGACCGTAGAGCGTTTCGGGCGTTACACCCGGACGCTCGAACCCGGTTTGAACCTGATCGTGCCGTATATCGATCGGATCGGTCGCAAGATCAACGTGATGGAGCAGGTGCTCGACGTTTCTTCGCAAGAGATCATCACGCGGGATAACGCGATGATCAAGGTCGATGGCGTTGTCTTTTTTCAAGTGCTTGATCCGGCCCGTGCCGCCTACGAGGTACATCAGCTTGATTACGCGATTTTGAATTTGGTGATCACAAACATTCGTAACGTCATGGGGTCGATGGATCTCGACGAAATTCTCTCGCGCCGCGATGACATCAATGCCCGTCTGCTCTCTGTGGTGGATGAAGCCACCTCGCCCTGGGGCACCAAAATCACCCGAATCGAAATCAAGGACATCACGCCCCCGCAAGATCTGGTGGCGGCCATGGGCCGTCAAATGAAAGCCGAGCGGGAAAAACGCGCCAACATTCTGGAAGCCGAGGGCTTCCGGCAGGCGGCCATTTTGAAGGCTGAGGGCGAGAAGCAATCGAATATCCTGCAAGCCGAGGGTGATCGGGAAGCGGCTTTCCGTGATGCCGAAGCGCGCGAACGCTTGTCTCAGGCAGAAGCCTTTGCGACCAAAACGGTGAGTGAAGCGATTGCGGCGGGTAATGTGCAGGCCATCAACTACTTTGTGGCGACCAAGTACATCGAGGCATTCCAAGCGGTGGCTACCGCACCGAACCAGAAGGTCATCATGCTGCCGATCGAGGCCAGTAACATGCTCGGCTCGCTCGAAGGAATTGCCGAATTGGCGAAAGAAGCCTTTAAGGTCAACCCAAAATAATCCAGCCAAAATAATCCAGAAATAATTGAGGGATCATCCATGAACATGACGCGTAATTTCTTTGCGGCACTTTCCGTTCTCGTCGTACTCGCTCTAGCTGGCTGTTCCAGCGGCGCGCCTTCATCAAGTGATGTCGAGCAAGCCTTGAAATCCGGTATGGCGAAGGCGATGAGCCAAGCCAGTTCGGTTGAGGGCGGTCAAGCCGTGAGTGCGATGATGGCAAAGGTTGAGATCAAGTCGGTCAAGGTGCTCGAGTGCAATAAAGATGCATCAGGCACAGGGTTCGACTGCAAGGTCGAAACCGAAGTCAGCACACCCTTCGCCGGTGACCAGAAAAACACTCGGATGCTGCATTTGGTCAAAGGCAGTGATGGCTGGGTCATCGCTCGATGATCTCGCATCTTGAATCGCCTGTATCGAGTGGGTTGTCATAATGCCGCTCGATACGTTGATCTGGGACTATTGGGCGTGGTTCATTCTTGGCGTGCTGCTCGTCGTTGTGGAGATATTCGCGCCATCGAGCTTCTTTCTTTGGCTTGGCGTGGCCGCTGGCGTGGTCGGTGGCATCAGCTTTTTCATGCCGGATATCGGCTGGCCGGTGCAGATCGGTCTGTTCGCCGTCTTGTCGATCGTTGCCGTATTGATCGGGCGTCGGGTGTTCGTGCCGAATAAACAGGCTACCGACCATCCCATGCTCAATCGGCGGGGTCAACAATACATCGGCCGCCATTTCACCCTCGAAGCCCCCATCGTTAATGGCGTCGGCTGGGTACGAATCGGGGATTCGCGTTGGCGCGTACTCGGGCCGGATATGCCGTCGGGCTCAGTGGTCGAGGTGACGTCGGTCGACAGTTCCAATCTCGTGGTCGCGCCGGTCACAAGATAACCTCAGGTTAAACATGATGAGTTCGAATCAATCCTGGATCGACCGCGATCTGGCGGTGCTCTGGCATCCGTGTACACAGATGAAAGAGCATGAAACCCTGCCGCCGATTCCGGTAGCGCGTGGCGAGGGTTCTTGGCTGTACGACTTCGATGGTCGTCGCTATCTGGATGTTATCAGCTCCTGGTGGGTGAATCTGTTCGGGCACGCCAATCCTGTGATCAATGCGCGTCTCAAAGCGCAGCTCGATCAGCTCGAACACGTGATTCTGGCCGGGTTCAGCCATCAGCCGGTGGTCGAATTATCCGAACGATTGGTTCAATTGACGCCACCGGGTCTGGAACGGGTGTTTTTCGCGGATAACGGTGCCTCGGGTGTCGAGGTAGCGCTGAAGATGAGTTTTCACTACTGGCGCAATCAGGGCCGAGCGGAAAAAACGCGGTTTATCGCCCTTGAAAACAGCTACCACGGCGAAACCATGGGCGCGCTTGGCGTGGGCAATATTCCTATCTTCACCGAGACTTACGCGCCCCTGATCCAACCCGCCTTTATTGCGCCTTCTCCCGATTGCCAGCAGGCCGAGCCGGGGGAATCCTGTGCGGATGTGACCGAACGCGCGCTGGCGGCCATGCGTGCGCTGCTCGAACGCGTGGCCTCTCAGACCTGCGCGATCATCATTGAGCCACTGGTGCAATGCGCCGCCGGGATGCGGATGCACGAACCGGCTTATCTCACCGGTTTGCGCGCCTTATGCGATGAATTCGAGGTGCATCTGATTGCCGATGAAATCGCGGTCGGGTTCGGCCGTACCGGCACCCTGTTTGCCTGCGAGCAGGGCGGAATCACGCCGGATATTCTTTGCCTGTCCAAGGGTATTACCGGCGGTTACCTGCCCCTTTCCGCCGTGCTTACCACCGAGGATATTTATCAGGCTTTTTACTGTGAAGCACCGGCCAGTCGTGCCTTTCTGCATTCGCACAGTTACACCGGCAACCCGCTGGCCTGCACGGCCGCGTTGGCGACGCTGGATATCTTCGAGCAAAACAATGTCATCGAACGCAATCGTCAGCGTGGCGCGATGATCGACCGGCTGACTGCGCCCTTGGCCGAGTTGCCCAACATCGCGCACATGCGCCGTTGCGGCATGATCGTGGCGATGGATTTGGTTGATGACCGCGCTGGCAATCGGGGTAAACCCTTCCCAAGAGCCGAGCGCCGTAACCAGAAAGCATATCGCTATGCGCTGGACCACGAAGTGCTGCTCCGTCCACTGGGCAACACAATTTATTGGATGCCGCCGTACATCATGGATGACGATCAGTGGCAGATGCTCGCCGATGTCACCTTTGATGCGGTGCGTTTTGCGGTGCAGGATTAACGAGAGGAATTGAGCGGTGCGCATACCTCGAATCTACCTCGACGCAGCCTTGGCGGAAGGCGCAACCCTGCCGCTGCCCGCCGAACGGCTCAACTACCTCAAGAATGTTCTGCGCCTGCGCGATGGGCAGGCCCTACGCGTGTTCGACGGCCAAAATCACGAAGCCGATGCAACGCTCAGTCTGGGCAAGCGCGAGGGTTCGCTGGCAATTGGCCGTGTGGCCGCGCACAGCGTCGAATCGCCGTTGCAGACCCATCTGATTCAAGCGATGGGCAAGGGCGAAAAAATGGACTGGGTAATCCAAAAAGCGGTCGAGCTGGGCGTGACCCGCTTCACTCCGGTGTCGACCGAGCGAAGCGTTGTCGAACTCAAGGGCGAGCGTGCCGATAAGCGCCATGCCCGATTTATTGATATTGCCATTGGCGCTTGCGAACAGTCGGGGCGTAATTTTTTGCCCCGTGTCGATCCGATCCTATCGCTTGAAGAGGCCTTAACGCAGACCGACGCGGCGCTCAAATGGGTGCTGCATCCCAACCCCGGTTCCGGTGCTGCCTTACCGGCGGTCGCGCCTGACAGTGTTGCACTCTTGATTGGCCCCGAAGGCGGTCTTAGCGATCACGAAGTCGAGGCGGCCATTGCGTCGGGTTTTATGCCGCTGACACTCGGGTCGCGCGTCCTGCGCACCGAAACCGCCCCCATCGTTGCCTTAAGTGTGCTGCAAATGCAGTGGGGCGATTTTTTCGTCGGATGATGCCCGGCTGATGATTGCTGTACCGTGGCAGGATGTGTTTGTGCGCGGGTCGCCTATCCGCGTCGCATTGCGTTAAACTATTCCCCCTATTTTCAAGAATCCGTAACGAAACAGAACCATGCTCGAAATTAATCCCATCCTGTTCAAAATCAAAGATCTGTCTGCTCGTGCGGCCGCGCTTCGGGGGTATCTTTGACTTTGATGTCAAAAAAGAACGCCTGGAAGAAGTCGATCGAGAACTCGAAGTGCCGGATGTGTGGAACGATCCGGCCCGTGCGCAGGCATTAGGCAAGGAACGTGCTTCGTTGGAGCGCGTTGTTCATACCCTGGCCAATATGGCACAAGGCTTGAACGATAACGCCGATTTGCTCGAAATGGCCGCTGAGGAAGATGATGAGGCCACCGTGGCTTCCATTGAAAAAGACGTGGTCGAATTCGAGAAGCAGATCGCCGATCTGGAATTCCGGCGCATGTTTTCCGGCGAAATGGACGAATCCAATGCCTATCTCGATATTCAATCGGGCGCGGGCGGAACCGAATCGCAGGACTGGGCCAGCATTCTGATGCGTATGTATCTGCGCTGGGGCGATCGCCGCGGCTTCAAAACCGAGGTCATGGAAATGTCCGATGGTGAGGTAGCGGGAATCAAATCCGCCACCATCCGGTTTGAGGGCGAGTACGCCTTCGGTTGGTTGCGTACGGAAATCGGCGTACACCGACTTGTGCGCAAATCACCGTTTGATTCGGATAACCGCCGTCATACCTCGTTCGCTTCGGTGTTCGTGTCGCCGGAAGTGGATGACAACATTGAAATCGAAGTGAACCCTGCCGATTTGCGCGTGGATGTATTCCGCGCCTCCGGTGCCGGTGGCCAGCACGTCAACCGAACCGAATCGGCGGTGCGCTTTACGCATTTGCCCACCGGCGTGGTGGTGGCTTGCCAGGCTGAACGTTCGCAAATTCAAAACCGCGAACGCGCCATGAAGATGCTTAAAGCCAAACTCTATGAGCTGGAAGTGCAAAAGCGCAATGCCGTCAGTCAGGCACTGGAAGACACCAAATCCGATGTGTCCTGGGGCAACCAGATTCGCTCCTATGTGCTCGATCAAAGCCGCATCAAAGACTTGCGTACCGGCCACGAGACGGGCAACACCCAAGCCGTTCTGGATGGCGATCTCGACCCGTTTATCGAAGCGAGTCTGAAAAGCGGCCTGTGATGCGCGCAGTATCTTTTACTTATTAATTGACCGGAATCTAACGAATGACCGCTAACGAACAAGTCAACGGCGCGGCCGAAGAGCGAAGCGCCGAGAGCCTCTTGGCCGAAGAAAACAAACTGATTGCCGAGCGGCGCGACAAGCTGAGCCGTATTCGTGCGGCGGGCAACGCCTTCCCCAATGATTTCCGTCGGGATGCCAGCGCAGCGGAATTGCAGGCCGAATACGCCGAAAAAGAAGCCGATTACTTCGAGCAGAATCCCCGTCGTGTCGTCGTCGCTGGGCGCGTGATGGCCAAGCGCCTGATGGGCAAGGCAAGTTTTCTGTCGATTCTCGATCACAGCGGCCGGATTCAGTTGTATGTCGCGCGCGATGCCTTGGGTGAAGCAACCTATGATGACTTCAAAACCTGGGATATCGGCGATATCGTCGGCGGCGAAGGCGCTTTGTTCAAAACCCAGAAGGGTGAGCTTTCCGTCCGCGTGGACTCGATTCGTCTGCTGACCAAGAGCCTGCGCCCGCTGCCGGATAAATTCCACGGCATGTCGGATACCGAGCAGCGCTATCGCCAGCGTTACGTGGATCTGATCATGAACGAACCGGTGCGCGATACGTTCCGCAAACGCACCCAGATTATCCAGTTCATGCGCAATTATCTGAACGCCAAAGACTTCCTCGAAGTTGAAACCCCGATGATGCATGTGATCCCCGGCGGTGCCTCGGCCAAGCCATTCACGACTTTCCACAACGCGCTCGATATGGATCTGTATCTGCGCATCGCCCCCGAGCTTTACCTGAAGCGGCTGGTGGTCGGTGGATTCGAGCGGGTATACGAGATCAACCGTAACTTCCGTAACGAAGGCCTGTCGACGCGCCATAACCCTGAATTCACCATGATCGAGTTCTATCAGGCCTATGCCGATTACATCGATCTGATGGACATGACGGAAGATCTGCTGCGTCGCCTGTCGGAATCGGTGTGCGGTTCAACTACGCTGACATATCAGGGCGTCGAGTTCGATTTGGCTCAGCCGTTTGCCCGTTTGTCGGTGGTCAATGCCATCCTGGAACACAACCCCGACGTGACGCGCGAGCAGCTCTCGGATATCGACAGTGCACGTCGCATTGCCGAAGGCTTGGGTATCAACATCAAGGACTCCTATGGACTGGGTAAAATCCAGATCGAAATCTTTGAAGAAACGGCCGAGCATAAGTTGATTCAGCCGACGTTCATTACCGAATACCCGGCCGAAGTGTCGCCTTTGGCGCGCCGGAGCGACGATAATCCGTTCGTGACCGACCGTTTCGAGTTCTTCATCGGCGGTCGTGAAATCGCCAATGGTTTCTCGGAGTTGAACGACGCCGAAGATCAAGCAGAACGCTTCATGGCGCAGGTGGCTGAGAAGGATGCCGGAGACGACGAAGCCATGCACTTCGACTCCGACTACATCCGCGCGCTGGAACACGGTATGCCGCCGACAGCGGGCGAAGGGATCGGCATCGACCGTCTCGTGATGTTCCTGACCGACTCGCCATCGATCCGCGACGTTTTGCTATTCCCGCACATGCGGCCGGAATAAAGTGCTGTTTTAGGATGAAGGTTATTCGAACACTGCTCATCCTGATTTTAACCCTTTTCTGGGTTGTCATCACGGCTAGCCTTTACGCGTCGTCTACGTCTTACCTCACTTTGGCAGTGATCACATTCGTATATGGGTTGTTGCTTTATGTAGTTTGGCCGGTTGGTACACCGAATCCTGCAGTAGCCGCCAATAGACTTTATCTATGCTTTTGGCGTGGGTATGTTACTACTTGCTCTGGATACAGCCTTTGGAAATCATTGTCCCCATTATCCTTATCATTTAGTTGTGATGTATCCAAAACCAAGTGGTGTCGCTGCTCTGATTATGTCGGCATGTCTGTATCTCGGTAAATATCCAGCGGCCTTGTTGCTATCTGGCATAGGCGGTTACTTCTTTTATATGGGGTATAGTTTGAAACCTGATTTATCATCCAAGCGGTGGCGTTGAGAAGAAGCAAGGCGCTCCTCAGTATCACGGCATAAGTAACGGCCGCAGTCGTTGTTTCATGCACACTGATCCTGTTTGTTTCTGGTGCGAAACCGGCCGCAACCCATTCTGGAGGTAGTTGATGTTTGGACTGTTTGGAAAAAAAATCGATACGGCCCGATCAGAAGCCTTACGCAACGCCTTGGGCTCGCTGGTTGATCCGCATGCCGGGGAAACGCTGGCGGATGCCCATTTCATAGAACGCGCCGAGGTGGTGGGCGATGAGGCACAGATCGACGTGGTGCTCGATTATCCGGCGGCGGGCTTCGAGGCTGAACTGACCGAATTGCTCGAGCGCACCGCACTTCAGATCGAAGGCATCAAATCCGCTAAAACCACCATTGCGTTTGTCAGCCCGCTCGGCAGTAGCCAGAACGGTAAGCCTTTGCCCGGCGTGCGTAACATCATTGCGGTTGCATCCGGCAAAGGCGGTGTGGGTAAATCGACCACCAGCGTGAATCTGGCCTTGGCGCTGGCGGCGGAGGGTGCAACGGTTGGTTTGCTCGATGCCGATATCTACGGGCCCAGCCAACCGTTGATGCTGGGCGCAAAAGAAACGCCGGTTGTTGACGAACAGCGCGCCATGCAGCCGGTGATGGCGCACGGCCTGCAAACCATGTCGATCGGTTATTTGATTGATGATGCCCAGGCCATGGTCTGGCGCGGGCCGATGGTCACATCTGCCTTGATGCAGTTACTCAACGACACGCGCTGGCATGATCTGGATTATCTGATTGTCGATATGCCGCCGGGCACGGGCGATATTCAGCTCACGCTGGCCCAGAAAGTGCCGGTGGCGGGCAGCGTGATTGTCACCACACCGCAGGATATCGCCTTGATCGATGCCCGCAAAGCGATCACCATGTTTGAGAAAGTTAATGTGCCGGTGCTCGGCGTGATCGAAAATATGTCGGTGCATGTGTGCTCGAACTGCGGTCATGTTGAGCCGATTTTTGGTAGCGGCGGCGGTGAAAAACTGGCATCAGAAAATCATATTGATCTACTGGGACAGTTGCCGCTCGATCTTGCCATCCGCACCGACGTGGATGAGGGCTGGCCAACGGTCGTGCGCGATTCAGAATCAGTCAATGCGCTGATTTATCGGCAAACCGCGCGCAAACTTGCGGCTGCTTTGGGGCGACATTTGCGCCAAGATCACTTCGATGGTCCGAACATCTCGATAGACGAGGACGGTGGCGATGCTGACGGTTGAGGTGCCTGGCGATTTTAATGGCGGCACACCGTTATCTTTGGCCCATCTCGTACTCGATTACAATGGCACGATTGCCGAAGACGGTGCATTGATTGCCGGTGTGCCCGAACGACTGGCGCAGCTCGCAGAACATCTGACGATTCACGTGATCACGGCTGATACCCACGGCACTGCCGCGCAAAAATTGGCTGGCTTGCCGGTTTCCCTGCATATTTTGTCTCCGGGCGCGCAAAGCGAGGCCAAGGCCGATTTTGTCCGTGCGTTGGGCTCTAAGCAGTGTGTCGCAGTGGGTAATGGCCGCAATGATGCGTTGATGCTGCAAACGGCGGTGGTGGGTGTGGCCGTGGTGCAGGCCGAGGCTGCGGCACAGATTACGCTGGCGGCGGCGGACGTGGTTTGCGCCTCCATTGAGCATGCCCTTGATTTGCTCATCTATTCAAAACGTTTGGTTGCGACTTTGCGCAATTAGTGTGACTGTTTCCAGTGAACGTGCTGGATTGTTTATTTTTCAAATGCTGGATATGAGGTAATAAAATGAGCCAAGTTACTTTTTTGGGTAATCCCGTCGAGGTTGCTGGTGTTATGCCCGCGGTTGGTTCGCCTGCGCCTGCCTTCACGCTCACCGATGGCGAGTTGCAGGAAAAATCTCTGGGTGATTTCGCGGGCAAAAAGAAAATCCTGAATATTTTCCCCAGCCTCGACACCCCCACCTGCGCGCAATCGGTACGCAGCTTCAACGAAAAAGCAAACAGCCACCCGGACACCGCTGTGCTCTGTATTTCTGCCGATCTACCCTTCGCACAGGGCCGTTTTTGCGGCGCTGAGGGCCTGGATAATGTGATCACGTTGTCCACATTCCGGCATCCGGAGTTTTTGCGTGACTACGGTGTGCTGCTGGCCGATGGCGCGTTGGCTCATCTGGCAGCGCGCGCCGTGATCGTGCTCGACGAACACGATCAGGTGCGCTACGTGCAACTGGTTCCAGAAATTGCCGACGAGCCGGATTACGCCGCAGCCTTGGCGGCACTAGCCTGATAGAGGTTCGATGTCGATGACAGTGCAAGCGACCGATGAGAACACGCTCAAACCGAAGGGCCGGTTGCGCCTCGGCGTCGATTTGGGTGGCACCAAGGTTGAGGTGGCGGTGCTTGATGATGCGGACGAGTTCTTGTTTCGTGAGCGCCTGCCCACGCCACAGGGTGACTATTCGGGCACCATTGAAACCATCGCGACACTGATCCAAAAAGCGGAGCAGCAACTTGGGCGTGTGCATTCGATTGGCGTTGGCACACCGGGCACGACGTCACCGCGCACGGGGCTAATGAAAAATGCCAACTCCGTCGTGCTGAATGACCAGCCGCTTAAATACGATCTGGAAACACGCCTTAATCGTTCGGTTTCGATGGCGAACGATGCCAATTGCCTTGCCTTGTCCGAGGCGCACGGTGGCGCGGCCGACGGCGCTGATTCGGTGTTCGGTGTGATCTTGGGGACCGGCGTTGGCGGCGCCTTGGTGGTCAATGGCCAATTGATCATGGGGCAAAACGCCATTGCCGGAGAGTGGGGGCACAACCCGCTGCCGTGGACGCATGAAGGCGAATATCCCGGCCCGGTTTGCTGGTGTGGTCATCAAGGCTGTATCGAGCAGTGGCTCTCCGGCCCTGCGTTCATGCGCGATTTTCAAAACGCATCTGGTCGATCACTGACCGGTGCCGAGATTATCGCGGCAGTCGAACAGGGTGATGCCGAAGCCAAAGCGGCTTTAACGCGCTACACCGACCGCCTCGCCCGCGCCTTGGCGCATGTCATCAATATCTTCGACCCGGAAGTGATCGTCTTGGGTGGCGGCCTGTCGAATGTGGCGGCCCTCTATACAGAGGTGCCTTCTCGTTGGGATGAATTCGTATTCTCCGACCCGATCAGCACCAAGCTCGTTGCACCGAAATTCGGTGATTCCAGCGGGGTGCGGGGCGCGGCCATGCTTAGCTCATGACAGCAGCGGCCATTTTTTTGGCCACCTTGATTCTGGTGTTGTGGCAGCCAACCATTGGTCGGTTTCAACTGGGCATTGGCTGGAGCGCGGCGGCCGGTGCGCTGGTTGCCTTTGCTGCGGGTGTTATTCAGCCAGCCGATGTACCGGTGGTTTGGGCCATCGTCTGGAATGCCACCTTTACCTTTATTGCACTCATTATCATCAGCCTGTTGCTGGATGAGGCCGGGTTTTTTAACTGGGCGGCCTTGCATCTGGCCCGCTGGGCCGGTGGCAGTGGGCCGCGATTGTTTGTGGTGATGGTCTTGCTGGGTGGCTTGGTTGCCGCTTTTTTTGCCAATGACGGCGCCGCGCTGATTCTCACCCCGATCGTGATCGGTATTTTATTGGCATTGCGGATGCCCCCCACGGCCACGCTCGCCTTTGTAATGGCAGCCGGGTTTATCGCCGATACGGCGAGTATGCCGCTGGTGGTCTCAAACCTCGTCAATATCGTCGTGGCCGATTACTTTAAGTTGGGCTTTGCCGACTATGCAGCCGTCATGGTGCCGGTCACTCTGGTTTCCGTGCTCGCCTCTTTGGGTGTGTTGTGGCTGTATTTTCGCCGATCAATACCCAAAACATATGCCTGCGATGCACTGGATTCGCCCTCCAAAGCCATTATTGATCGATCAGTATTTCGCGCCGGTTGGTGGGCTTTGGCTTGGTTATTGTTTGGGTTTTTCGTGCTTGATAGCTGGGGCGTGCCGATCAGCTTGGTGGCGGCCATTGGCGCGTTCATTTTGTGGCTGATTGCGCGACGCGGCGCAAAAATCAACACCCGCACTGTGTTAATCCATGCCCCGTGGCAAGTGGTGATCTTTTCACTGGGCATGTATCTTGTTGTCTACGGATTGAAAAACGCGGGCTTGACCGACGTGCTCACGTACTGGTTCGATCAACTGGCTCATCTCGGATTGTGGGGCGCTACGCTCGGCACGGGTTTTACCATGGCGGCCTTGTCTGCCGTGCTCAACAACATGCCCGCCGTGCTCATGGGCACCTTGGCGATTGATGGCACCCAGGCCAGCGGCACCACGCATCTGGCGATGGTTTACGCCAATATTATCGGCTGTGATCTCGGGCCGAAGTTCACGCCCATCGGCAGCCTGGCGACGCTATTGTGGCTGCATGTGCTGGCACGCAAGCAAATCGTGATTTCATGGGGGTATTACTTCAAGGTGGGCCTAATACTCACCACGCCGGTATTGCTATTGACCTTGCTCGCCTTGGCGCTGCGTTTATCTGTGAATCTACCGTGAGCCGCATATGAGCACGATTCTTTCCGTTACTTCCCTCAACGCCATGGCCAAACAGATTCTGGAAGCCAATTTAAGCGGCGTGATGGTTCAGGGTGAGGTGCGCTCGTTGACTCGGGCCGCATCGGGGCATATGTATTTTTCGCTGAAAGATCAACAGGCCGAAGTACGTTGCGCGCTGTTTCGCGGGCAGGCGATGCGTGTAAAGACCGCGTTCGCCAATGGCGATGCCGTGGTCGTGCGGGGTTCGGTATCGCTGTACGCCCCGCGCGGTGATTACCAACTTATCGTCACCGGCGTTGAGTTGGCAGGTGATGGCCAATTGGCCGTTTTGTTTGAAGCCTTGAAGAAAAAACTGTTTGCCGAAGGTTTGTTCGACGCGGCACGCAAACGAGCAATTCCCACATTATCCCGCCGAATATTGGTGATTTCTTCCGCCGCAGGCGCTGCGCTGCAAGACGTGCTTTCCACCTTGACCCGCCGGCTGCCTTTGGTCGAAATCAATTTGGTTCCCGTGGCGGTGCAGGGCGAGGCGGCAGCGGCCGAACTCACCGCAGCCGTGCGGGGTATCACGAGCGATTCCGAGTTTGATGTCGTGCTGCTTGTGCGCGGCGGCGGTTCGATGAGTGATTTATGGGCATTCAACGATGAGGGCCTGGCCCGTGCGATTGCAGCCTGCCCGGTTCCTGTTATCAGTGGTGTCGGCCATGAAATCGATTTCACGATCAGCGATTTTGTGGCGGATGCTCGGGCCGCCACACCGACGGCGGCGGCTGAACTGGCCACACCGATTACCCTTGGCGAATTGCAGGCCGCGCTGGTCTTACAGCAAGAACAGCTTTCCCGGTTGATCGAAGATCGATTGAACGCGGCGGGGCAACGCCTGGA
Organism: Halothiobacillus neapolitanus c2; assembly: GCF_000024765.1. GTDB lineage: Bacteria > Pseudomonadota > Gammaproteobacteria > Halothiobacillales > Halothiobacillaceae > Halothiobacillus > Halothiobacillus neapolitanus. The sequence goes on from NC_013422.1 coordinate 449,686, forward strand.
CAGCAGCCTCAACCGGCTTCGCCAGCAGCGCCAGCGCTGGTTACCGCAAGGCCACCACCAGATGATGCTCAGCCTGCGGTTGCAGCGGGCGATTCGTGCGCGCTGGCAGGATAACCTCGGCCAGATACGCGCGTTGACGCATCGATTGCAGCAGCGCAGCCCAGTGCATTGGGTTCGCCAGAACCACAGCCGACTCGAACAGATGCGCTGGCGCTTACAGCAGGCCATCGATCAGCGGTTGGCCGCCCAGCGGCAGAATAACTTGCGGCTTGCGGCAGGCTTGCGGCCCTTGATCGTGCTGCGACAAATCGAGCTGCGCCAGCAAAACAGCCAACGAATCACCGCCCACCTGCACGCGGCCGCTCGGCAGCGGCTCGTGCGCCAGCAGCAACGGCTCGAACAGGCGTTTGGCGTGCTGAGCGCCTTGAGCCCTCAGCGGGTGCTGGAGCGGGGATACAGTCTGGTCGAAGCGGAATCGGGCTTGCTTTGGCACGCGGCCGCGTTGCAATCCGCCTTGGCCGAATCCGACCGGCCATTGCCGTTGCGGCTGCATTTTGGTGATGGGGTCGTGCCCATCGAAGCCCGTTCTGCTCAGTCCGGTTCGATAGAAACCGGGGCGACGGAATAATTCGCTGCCCGCTCAGACGCAGGACAGGCGCGGCGGCAGAATGCTAAAGCAAACTATTGCTTTATTCCGGTGGCTCATCTTTCTTTTCACCGTTATTCGAACGATAGTTTTGAGCCTCATCTCGCGTTTGCTGCGCCCGCTTGAGCACTTCCTCGTGTTTGCCGCTGACGTACAGGGCATAACTCAGCACTTCCGCAACGGCACGAAACAGGTTGTTCGGAATATGATCCCCAATATCCAGACTGGCGAGCATGTCCGCCAGCGCTGGGTCTTCGACCAACGGCACATCCGCCGCTTTTGCACGGGCCACGATCTGCTCGGCCACGAGGTGCTGCCCCGTTGCGACCACCTGAGGTAACTCCGTCCCCTCGTATTTGAGTGCAACCGCTCGGCTGATCGGATGTTTCTCTGATTTGGGTTTGGGAATGTTGCGACTCATGCTGATTTCACTTGGCCTGACCTCGTATCACACTTGGCACCTGAACGTGGCGTGCTCATCAAGGAACGGTGCGGGGCTCAGTCGTTCCTGAACGGCCTTGGGCGGCGGGCCCGGGTAGATGCGCAATTCTTTGGGCGTTAATGAGGCGGCGCGCAGGTGTTCTGCCAATTGGTCGAGCGAGGCGTCCAGCTGCATTCGTGCCTCGGGTTTATCCGCATACAAACGAACGGTCAGATTGGTGGATTGCAGCGACAGGCTGCCATGCAGTGGCCCCAGTGCGGGGAGATCGATCGCAAAATCGAGTTGCCACGTGGATTCAGTTGGAGGGTTGGTGTTCTGCGCCTGTTCTTGAATGGCGATCTGAACCCGACGGGGTTGCTCGGCCAGCATCATGGGCACGTCGACGACCCAGGTAGGTTGCCCTTGAATCTGTAAGAGAGCGGTGCGCAACTGGCTGACATCCAGCCGCCCGATCCATTGTTCAATGCTCAATTGAAGTGAAGCGGTCTGGCCCGGATTTTGGGCCACGGTTTGAGCCGCCGTTTGTGCCGCCGTTTGTGCCGCCGTTTGGGTCGCGGTATGGGTTTGGGCCTGCGATGCAGATGCCGCTGAACGCGCACCTCGGGCAGTCGCCATCTGGTTATTCCCCATGGATTCCAGGCTTGCCTGCATTTTGAGTTGTTGGGCAGCCAATTTGAGTTGGGATTTAATGTCCGAAGTCGCTTGATCAAGAGACGAGTTACTGGGTGCCGGTGGCAGGCTATTGGCGGCGATCAGTTGAGTGAGATTTTGGGCGAGCGTTTGTTTGGCGACTGGCTGACCTGTCCGCAGCGCGCTCAGCACCTCGTCGAGGTTCAGTAATGCGGTGCGCACATTCAAGGGAAGATCGAGTTTGATCGGCGGGCTGGCAACAGCGGCGGTCATGTTGCCGGCTTGGGTCGTCGGCGTGGCGTTTGCGGTCGTTGTGGTTTGGGTTTGTGATCCTTGCGCCGGACCGATCTCCGATTTGAGCGGAGCACTCGCCGTGGCGGCGTTGGTGTTTGCGCTCAGTCGCGTCATCAGTAGCGTCAGCAGGGTTTGGACTGCTGATTGCACTGTCGTTTTGGTCGTCATGGTTTCCTGAGCGGACGACAAGAGTCCCATCACGACCGGCGGGCCAGCATCTTTGACTTTCAGTTGGATCGCGCTGCCGGTAGTCAGCGGCAGCTGGGTAGTGACGGCCACCTGACCACCGGCCAGCGAGAGTAACGCTTTGCCCGTGCCTTGGTTGGCCTGCAACACGATGGCCGCCAGAGTTTGGCCCGTTCTCAGCGGCAGTCCCCGCAGCTCAGTGGTGGTGCTGGCGGTCAACGTAGAATCGATTTTCATGGTGGCGTTAGGGTCATAGCCTTCCGGGTGTTGACTGCAAACAAGGGTTGTTCAGTGTTTGAATTAACACCCAGAACCCAACGCTCGGTCAAGTCGCATCTATGGGCAGAGGTTGTCGACAATATTTTGACACCACTGACGGCTGAGGGTAGGGTGCGCATTCAGGCAGCTTGCTTGATTATCGTGTTGTTTCGGAGTCCCCTTTAGATGTCTGATCAGTTACCACGGATATGGATTGATGCGCCGGCCGAGATTGGCGCCGATTTAACCCAATGGCTTACCTTGCTGGGGGTGCAGGCTGAATCAGTTTCTCATTCGATTCATGCCGTTACGGACGATGTAATCGGCGGTATTTGTTTTGCCGATGCCTGCGAGACCCATCTCGACCGACCTCAAACACTGCCCTGGATTGCCTTGGACGCTGATCCGGCGCGATGGCTCGGCGCGGTTCAAACACCTTTTGCGACACTGACCTGGCCTTGTACGCTGTCGGGATTGCAGGGCATTGTTCAACGTTTGATCAGTCGTTGGCGTGGTGAACAACTGGTCGCAGCCGGACGTGGCCTGGTGGGGCAAACGCCGGTCATGCGCCAGCTGCGGGCCGAAATCGAACAGGTGGCGCCCAGCGATGCCACCGTGTTGATTCTGGGTGAATCCGGAACGGGTAAAGAAGTCGTGGCGCGAATGATTCACCGTTTGTCGAATCGGGCGGACAAACCCTTCGTGCCCGTTAATTGCGGCGCTATTCCGGCGGAATTGCTCGAATCCGAGTTGTTCGGTCACGAAAAGGGCGCCTTTACCGGCGCGATCAGCGCGCGCGCGGGGCGCTTCGAACTGGCCGAGGGCGGCACGCTTTTTTTAGATGAAATTGGCGATATGCCGCTGCCCATGCAGGTCAAGATTCTGCGCGTATTGCAGGAGCGCACGTTCGAGCGCGTGGGGGGGCGACACACCTTTACAGCCGACGTGCGCATCGTGGCGGCCACGCACCGGGATCTGGAAGTGCACATTCAGGAAGGCAGTTTTCGGCAGGATTTGTATTACCGCTTGAATGTTTTCCCGCTTGAAACCCAGCCTTTGCGGGTGCTGTGCGAGGATATACCGGAAATTGTCCGGGCATTGACGCAACGATTCGCGTTGGCGGGTCGCCCCGTGGCACAGTTGACCGATGGCGCATTGACGGCGCTCTCGGCGCTTCCTTGGCCGGGCAATGTGCGCGAGCTGGGCAATGTGATCGAGCGCCTGGGGATTCTGTACCCCGATCAGGTCGTAGATATCGCACAGTTGCCAGAAAAGATCCGCATGCAGTTGCCCGCCGACTGGCAAATGCCTGAAATGCCTGCCCCGACCGTTACGAAGCCGCCTGAACCGTTGTCGCATCATGGTGCGACACCCGAAGATGTTGATCCCCGTGACATGTTTGCCGCTGGGCGGGCGAGCGTGGATCAGTCTGCGGACATTCGTTTGCCGGTCGATGAACAGGAACTGGCGCAATGCCAATGTGTTTTGCCGGAAATGGACTTCGATCTCAAAAATCAGCTTGAAGCCATCGAGCGCGCCTGGATCGAACAGGCGCTGATCAATAATGACGGTGTGGTAGCGCAGGCCGCGCGCCAACTGGGTATCCGCCGAACTACTCTGGTCGAAAAACTGCGCAAGTATCAGATGTCCGCTTAAATTGGCATAAACCCTGCATTGATCTTCTCAACGGAATACCGCTCTGATTCAAGTCGGATTCAGAGCGGCTGTTCCGATCGGGATAAGGAGAATGCGGGATGAGTAGCGGAATGTCGGTCGATCAAATTTTGTCTCAAATGCGCGTCATGCGTCAGGAAGCCACCCAGCGGTTGGCCCAGCCTGCCAGCGTGCCACCCACGGTTTCGCCTGCCGGAGGAGATTCGTTTTCATCGCTCTTGACGAAGGCAATCGGACAGGTCAATGATCTACAACAGAATTCTTCCCAGTTGAAGACCCGTTTTGAGCTGGGCGACCCGAATGTGGATCTCACGCAGGTCATGCTGGCTTCTCAGAAGGCTTCGCTGGGCTTTAATGCCACCTTGCAGGTGCGCAACCGCTTGGTACAGGCGTACCAAGACATCATGAACATGCCGGTTTAAGGCCAATTTAAAAGGTTAGGGTTTCACCATGGCACAGAATTCGATGGCTCCCCTGTCTGCCGCTCACCAGCCGGCAACAGGAACACCGGCATGGATACGGCAAATCGATGGATTTACGCAATCGTCGAGTTTCCGACAGTTGCTTATTCTGGTGGCGTTGGCGGCGACGCTTTCATTCATGGTCGGGTTCTTCCTGTGGGGGCAGAAGCCATCGCTGGTACCGCTGTATACCAACCTCGGACCGAAAGAATCGGCCGCCGTCGTCGAAGCGTTGCGTGCGGCCAAAAAGAATTATCAACTCAGTGCGGATGGCGCCATTCTGGTTGATCCGGCTCAATTGCCAGCGGTGAGAATGCTGTTGGCCGGAGAGGGTTTGCCTTCCGGTAACGGGGTCGGGCTTGAGATGCTTGATAAAGATCAATCCTTGGGCACCAGCCAGTTTGTTGAGCAGGCACGTTACCAGCACGCCATTGAAATCGAACTGGCTCGATCAATCGAGACCATTCAGGGTGTTTCGGCAGCTCGTGTGCATCTGGCAACGCCCAAGCAATCCGTTTTTGTTCGAGAACAGCAAAAGCCCACGGCTTCGGTCGTGGTGGAGTTGTCGCCCGGGCAATCGCTGACTGCCGATCAGGTGCGCGCGATCGTGCATCTGGTCGCATCGAGCGTGGCCGGGATGAAACCGGAGAACGTGAGCGTCATTGATCAGCGCGGCGAACTGTTAAGTCAAAATTCTGACGATGCCAGCGGCATGGGATTGACCGATAAACAATTCGCCTATCGTCAGCGCGTCGAGCGAGCCTACGCACGCCAGATCGAAGCCTTGCTGACACCGATTGTGGGGGCAAATCAGGTGCGCGCCCAGGTTTCTGCCGATATCGATTTCTCACGTCAGGAAGGCACAAGCGAAACCTATGGCCCGAAAACAGGGGTCGTACTTTCCGAGCAGACCAACGACACCACGCGCGCGCTGGGTGATCAGGGTATCAATGGTGGTGTGCCGGGTGCCCTGTCCAATCAGCCACCGGGCGGCGGTACGGTAACCCCGCAAACGTCGGGCGGCTTGCAGCCACCGGCCAATCTTGATGTTCAGCAATACCAGCAGATCATTCAGACACCGATCAGCACCCAAAAGAACGAAACACGCAACTACAATGTGGATAAGGATATTCGCCATACCCAATACGCCAGCGGTGCGGTGGATAAACTCAACGTGGCGGTGTTGCTGGATGAAAAAACCGTAACGGACAAAGACGGGAAGACGAAAACCGAGCCGATGAGTGATGCCGAATTGGCTCGAATCAAGGATCTGGTGTCACAAGCCGTGGGCCTGGATGAACAGCGTGGCGATAAATTGACGCTCGCAAGCATCCCGTTCGTTGAGCAGAAGATTGAAAAAGTCTCCGTTCCGCTGTGGCAGCAGGAATGGTTCATGCCCTTGCTGAAAAACCTGGGGCTGGGCGTGGCGATGCTGCTGATCTTCCTTATGGTGGTTCGCCCCCTGCTGAAAATGCTGGCGGACAAGTCCCGCCCAGAGGCATTGCCTCACCAGCCAGGTGCAGCGCTGCCTAATGGCACGGAAGACAATGGCATGAATGAGGAGGGGGTTTCCTTCACCCGACAGGCGAGTGAGGGCGGACAAATCCCCGGGCCGGATGACGAGGACAACCTCGAAGGGGTGCCACAACTCGTCGGTGCCGCCAGCTATGCTGATAAGCTGCGACAATTGAAACAAAGTATCAATCATGATCCCAAGGCAGTCGCTGCGGTGATCAAACAATGGACGCATTCGGAGAACTAAGATGGCCGAAGCCCTTACTAATGCCGACCAAAACCCCAGCGATCTGATCGCTGGATTGAAGGGCCCAGAACGTGCAGCCATCCTGATGATGGCATTGGGTGAGGAATCTGCAGCTCAGTTATTTACCAAACTCGATCCGCGTGAGGTGCAGAAAATTGGCCAGGCCATGGCCGTTCTGCCTAATGTCACCCGCTCGCAGATTCAGGCGGTGCTCGATCAGTTCGTGTTGGATTTGGGTGACCAGACCGGTCTGGCGCTTGGTACCACAGATTACATTCGCAATGTGCTGAACCGGGCCTTGGGCGAGGACAAGGCTGCCGGTTTGCTGGAGCGCATCAGCTCGGGCGGCAACCGCAGGAACCTTGAATTTCTCAAATGGCTCGATCCGCGCTCGATTGCCGAAATCATCCGATACGAACACCCGCAGATTATCGCGATTGTGCTCTCGCATCTTGAAAGCGATCAGGGTGCGGAAATCCTACAGATGCTGCCAGAGAACATGCGGGCCGATATCGTCTTGCGGATCGCCCATCTCGATGGCGTATCGCCTCAGGCGTTGATGGAGTTGGACGATATCATGGAGCGTCAGGTTTCTGGCGCAGGTGGCGGCAAGTCTTCCAAAGTCGGTGGCGTCAAGATTGCGGCAGGCATCATGAACTTCCTTGAAGGTAACGTTGAGGAAGTGGTGATGAATGCGGTCAAGTCCACCGACGCCGAATTGGGCACTCAGATCGAGGATCTGATGTTCGTATTTGCGAACCTGATCGATGTGGATGATCGCGGCATCCAGACCATCCTGCGCGAAGTACCTTCCGATCGCTTGCTCATGGCGATGAAGGGCGCGGATAACGATCTCAAGGAGAAATTCTTCAAGAATATGTCGAAGCGGGCATCCGAGATGATGCGCGACGATCTGGAGTCGCTGGGCCCAACACGCTTGTCCGATGTTGAAGCGGCACAGAAAGAAATTCTGCAGGCGGCGCGTAAACTGGCGGATGAAGGCAAGATCAGCTTAGGAGGCGGCGGTGAAGAGTTCGTCTGATCCCGTGCAGTCTGCCACAGTTGATGAAGTGCCCTTGGTGCGCCCGTTGACCGCTGGGGCAGACGCATCGGCTATTTCGGCCTGGGCCTTGCCGGATTTCGATGTACCAGAGGCGCCATCGGAAGTCCTGAGCGAGCCGCTCGATCCTCATGCAGAGGAACTGGCTCGAGCGCGCCAAGTGGCCGAACAGGCCGGTTTCGCAGCGGGGCATGCTCAAGGTGAAAAGGCTGGCTTTGCAGCGGGTCATGCCGAAGGTCTGGCCGCTGCTTTAGCCGAGCAAACGCACATTCAACAGCGATTCCAAGGGTGGTTGCAGTCGCTGACACAACCCCTGGCCGATCTGGATGCAGAAGTCAGTCTGCAAATGGCCCGTCTGGCCGCCCAGATGGCCCGCGCCATTATTTATCGCGAATTGACCATCGAGCCCGAGCATCTGGACGTGGTCGCTCGCACAGCGATCGAAGCGTTGCCGGTGGCCGTGCGCGCCGTCACGCTGGTCTGCCATCCCGACGATGCCGACGCCTTGCAGGCCGCCGTCGATCAGGACACGATTCAAAGTCAACATGCCCAAACCGTTACCGTGCGCCGCGATGCGACGGTGACGCCGGGCGGTTTGATGGTCGAATCGAACACCGTGGGCGTGGAGTCGCTCGTGGACGCCAGTCTGGAAGCCCGCTGGGCCGCACTTTGCCTGCGCGTACTCGATGAGCAAGTGGCAGGCCCAGCCGATCCTATCGAGACTGAAATGAACGAGGCTGCCGAATGACGGCGGGCCGCAATCCCGCTGTGTTCGATCCACCTTCTATGCGCGTCGGCGGAGTTGGGTTGGACTGGGCCCGTCACCTCATGGGCTTGCAGGCACGCGTTCAACGCCCGCCGCTGCAAGCCGAAGGGCGAATCGTGCGGGTTGTGGGCTTGGCGCTCGAAGCCAGCGGGCTTACAGCGGCCATTGGCGACCAATGCCGTATTTTTCTGGATGATGATCCGGCCGGTCGTTTTGTGGATGCCGAAGTGGTCGGTTTTGCCGAGCGCAACACCTACCTCATGCCACTGGAAGCGCTGAGGGGTATCGCGCCGGGTTGTCGGGTGCAGAATCAGGGTGCATCCATTCGGATGCCGCTGGGGCCGGAGTTGCTGGGGCGTGTTCTGGATGCGCGTGGACAACCTCTGGACGATGGCCCGGCCATTTTTGGCGACATCCCTGTTGATTTGCAGGGTCGAAGCAACAATCCGCTCAAACGTCGCCCGATCCGTGAACCACTGGATGTGGGTGTGCGGGCGATCAATGCCCTGCTCACCGTGGGGCGTGGGCAGCGAATGGGTATTTTTGCCGGTAGTGGCGTGGGTAAAAGCGTCCTGCTTGGCATGATGACACGCTACACCACGGCGGAGATTATCGTGGTCGGCCTGATCGGCGAGCGGGGGCGCGAGGTGCGTGAATTTGTCGCCGAGATTCTCGATGACGAAGCGCGATCAAGGGCGATTGTGATCGCCGCCCCGGCCGATGCTTCGCCGCTCATGCGTTTGCACGGTGCGAGTCTGGCGACGGCCATCGCCGAATACTTTCGCGAGCAGGGCCATGATGTGTTGCTGTTGATGGATTCTTTGACGCGTTACGCGCAGGCTCAGCGGGAAATCGGTTTGGCGATTGGCGAGCCACCGGCCACCAAGGGGTATCCGCCGTCGGTATTCGCCCGTTTGCCTGCCCTGGTTGAACGTGCGGGTAATGGGGAATCGGCCCGCGGTAGCATGACGGCGTTTTATACCGTGCTGGTGGAAGGGGATGATCAAAACGACCCCATCGCCGATGCCGCGCGCGCCATCCTTGATGGGCACATCGTGCTCTCTCGTGCCATTGCCGAACGGGGCCGTTATCCGGCCATTGATATCGAAGCCTCCATCTCCCGACTGATGCCCGCGCTGGTATCACCCGAGCATCTGGATTTGATGCAGCGCTTCAAGCAATTGATGAGCACGTACAACCAAAGCCGGGACTTATTAGCCGTTGGCGCGTATCGTCGGGGGCATGATGTACGGCTTGATCGGGCCATTGATGCGCAGCCTGATCTGGAGGCGTTCATTAGTCAGTCCATCCATGAATCGGCAGACCTTGATTCGAGCTTTGCGGCGCTTGAATCATTGATGCATAGCGCCGCCTGATAGAGCCGGGGGTGACCATCGTGAACCAGCAGCGAATCGAACGGGTCAAAGGGGTTGAAAAAATTACCGAGCGCGGGGCGAATATTGCCAAGGAATCGCAGATCCAATGTCAGCGGCGATTGGATGAACAGCGGGCGCGTTTGCAGCAATTAACAGAATACTTGCAGGAATACGCGGCCGGTATCGGATTCGCTTCCGGTGGTCAGGCAAAAGCGTTTGCCTTGCAAAATTATCGCGCGTTTATGGGACGGATCGAGGAAACGATTGCTCATCAAAAAGAGGTTGTTGCCCAGGTGGAAGCCGAGTTGCTTGCCTGTAAGCAGGCTGCAGCCGAGGCCAATAGTCAGCATCGTTCTGTTGAAAAACTTCGTGGCCGGTTTGAAAACGAACGCAACCGGATGCAGAACAAGCAAGAACAGGCCGTGAATGATGCGCACGCCGCGCAGCATCGGCATAACCCATTGGATGTTTGAACGTTGGGAGTAAGCATATGGCGCAGTTAAACAGCCCAGCCCTGAGCGCGTTGAATGCCGCAATCGGAGGACGATCCGATCCCGCATCAGGCAACGCGGCGAATGCGCCCGGTGAGCAAAAGGGGTTCGCCGAAATGATGGCCGGTGCCATCCAGAATCAAAGCAAGAACGCGCAAGGTCAGGGCGTTGCCGGGCGTTCGCAGGTTGCTGCCGACTCCAAGGCGGCGATCATAAATCAAGCAGTTGGATCGGGCGCAGGGCAGTCGGATGTTCAAACTGTCGATCAATCATCTGCACAACAGATGCGCCTGACGCTACAGCAACAAATCACTTCGTTGCAGGAAAAAATCCAAGCGTTGAGCACTCAGAATCCGCCGTTGTCCGATAAGGCGCAGGCCGCGCTTGGTAAACTGATGCAGCAACTGGCTTCATTGAAATCGCAACTCGAAAAAGGGGTCGGTTCAACTGCTCTGGATGCGAGCGGCTTGTCCAAGTGGATGGCGCAACTCGATAAGGTGCAAGCCCTACTGCAACAAGGCGATGTCAATGCAGCGAGTTGGACGGGACAACTTCAGGCCATGGTTCAGCATCTGGCTCAAACGATTCAGCAAACACATGTGGCTGTGGGGCGAGCAGGCCAAAGTGTCGAAGACATGCGCTCATCACATTCGGTCGGTGGGCGTGACGGGCAGCAAGCCGGAGCGATAAAAGAGCCATCTGCCGCAAATGCCCAAGCGATGGATTCCTCGAAAAAGGATAATCACACTGTCAATAATCAGGGGCAGTTCCAGAATAATCCAATCGTTTCTGGCGCAGGCAATACAGCGGCTGTCATTTCAGGTCAGATGCAAAGCCTATCCGGGGCAATTGACTCGGCCCTTGCGGCGCAAACGGTAAATGCCGCTTCTACGCTGAGTTCCCTTTCTAAGGGAGCGCCAAAAGCCGATTTAGTCATGCAGTTGGTTGATCCACCCGGAGATAATGCGCCGGGTGCATTTAATCTGTCCGCTTCGGGTTTTGGTGCTGCAGCCAACACAAATCCCATTGTCGCTCTGCCTGGGGCGTTGGCCTTAAATCAACCACGATTGGCCGCTGATTTAGGGCAAAACATTCAGTTTATGGTAGGTAAAAATATTTCCCGAGCCACATTGGATGTTAATCCTGCTCATTTGGGGCCTATGAAGATCACGATTGATCAACAAAATAATCAAACGAACATTCAAATCATGGCCAGCCACCATTTGGCAAAAGATATGCTGGATCAAAACATGCCCAGATTACGCGAGTGGCTTCAGGAGGCTGGTCTGGGCAACGCTCAAATTACAGTGACAAGTTCCGGGCAGGATGGATCGGGCAATCAAGGCATGAATCAGGGGGGCGAGCAAAACTTCGGAGCCTCTAATGGCAGGCATGGCGCATCGACGAACGATTCGTTGGCCCATGCGGCGCAGCCAGACGTAATGCATTCGGGCGTGTCTGGAAATCAGGCTCAGACAGTAAATGGACGCTTGCGATTGGATACTTTCGCTTAAGCTAGGTTCGAAAAACGTGTCATTCCCGCGTAGGCGGGAATCCAGCGCCTTGATTTTTCTGGGCTCCCGCTTTCGCGGGAACGACGAATTACGGGTATTTCGAAGTGCCCTTAAGGAATATTCAAACTGATTTCTGCTTTGTACTGTTAGCCCTCGTTTTTGAGTTGAGTTACCTTCGTGTGCCTATTGGTGGATAGGGTATGCAATTAAAGAATTGGCATTAAGTTGAACTTTCCGGTTTTTGCAAAACCCATTTACTGATTTGACGTGGGGATTTTAATTGATAGAATTCTCCGGTAATTCTAAATTAGATAACTCAAAAAGGTGTTCAAATGAGTACGATTGATCTCAATAGCTTATCCGCTGAAGACTTGAGGCAGTTAATGGCCAATGCGGAGCGCACCCTGCGTGATCGTCATCAGCAGCGTGTACACAGCCTTCGTAAAGAAGCAGAAGAACTGGCAGCAAGTCTGAATATGTCTGTTGCTGAATTATTTGGTTTGGAAAAATCGTCAAAACTGGCAAACAAGAAATTGCCGGCAAAATATATTAACCCGGCGAACCCGGCCCAAACCTGGACCGGTCGCGGTAAGCGTCCACATTGGTTGGCCGATGCATTGGCGCGCGGCGAATCGCTGGAAAAATTTGCAGTCTAAGTAGGACGGGCGTTGCCGCCTGTATTTCTACCCAAATTCCTGCCTGTCTTGTCAAAAAGGCATATCGCTCAGGAAGTACGAAGCCGGTTATTCATGACCGGCTTTTTTCTATAAAAGCGCAGAATAATTATAGGGAACCTCGAAATACCCGTGATTCGTCGTTCCCGCGAAAGCGAGAACCCAGAAAAATCAATGTGCTGGATTCCCGCCTACGCGGGAATGACGGGTTTTTCGAGCTTCCCTCCATTCTGTACTTTGTTATGAACCATTACTTGCGTATGGCATGTTGCAGCCAGGCAGGGGGTGTCGCCAATTCGTTGATCAGTTGTTCGCTGGCGCGCTCGATGACGCCATGTTCCAGTAGTAACTTTTGATCTTCTGCCCATTGCTTGACCGCCGCTTCAGGAACACCTTGGTGACGTGCGACGCTGATCAGTTGGATCATGGCATCTCGATACCAGTGCGCTCGCTTGATGCTCCGGTCGTCGGGGATTTCGGCCAAAGCCATGGCTGAAGCGGCGATGAGTGGGGCTCTTTCGGTCTGGCGATCCTTGTCCCGAAGAAGGAGTTTGGCAGCAAGAGGAGCCGCTGCATCAATCGGCGCACGAAACAGAAGACACAAGATGTAAGCGATGAGCACATCGTCCTGCTCTTTTGCTGTTTCAGCGCGTTTGACCCAGAGACGAATCAAGGCATCCGGTTCGTTGGCATCAAGGAAGAACAGGGCACCACGATTGCGATCCGCCTCACTCAATTCGTTCGATAACTCCGAGAACGCCAGCGTCCAAAGCGCGCTCTGTCCTGTCGAATAGGTATCGCTAAGGTGTGGTTTTAGCGCTTCCCACGCCTCGTCGCTGCCGCCTTGCTCAATGAGTTGCCGTACCAGCAGAGTGAGGGCTTCGACCAGAAGTTCTTCATCATGGTATTGAGCGGCCAGTGCGATGGCTGCTCTGGCTGGCCGCATGGCCTTGAACAGGGCTTTTGCATTCTGCAACAGTCTGGCCAGATCCAGCCAGGCCTGAATCCGTTGTTCGGCTGGGGTGTTCGACTCGATGAGTTCTGAATTGCCCAGTGCCTGTTCCAATGTGCCAATGGCTTGATTCAGATCGCCCTTTGCCGATTGCGCCAAAGCCAGCGTGTGCCGCAAACAGAAATCATCGTGTTTTGCCAGCGTGTCCTCGGCCAACGCGATCGCAGAATCGATGTCCCCAGCTTCAAGTTGGCTGATGCAGATAGCATCAGCAATCTCGGCTATCCGTTCGGATTGTTCCGCCGGCAGCCAATGCAGTAACCACATCAGCTCCGTCGTATCCGCGCGCTCCTGGTGCCAGCGCTCTGAATAAAACCATTCGGTGACGCTCTGTATCGACTTTGAGTCAAGCTGCTCACGTGCGGGTTTTGTCGTGTTCATCAGCGAGAAGCTGGCTTTAAGTGAATCGGGAAGTTCGGCAGGCGGGGTGATGGGGGTCATGTTTCTGTTTTGATTTTCAATGAATGCCGCAGTTTATCAGACGTGCTTTCTCTGGCAGCCCATGGTGAAAAAACAAGATGCAAAAAATCCCCGATCTATCTGCGATGCCGCTAGCAGCCTATCGGACTTTAGGATGTGTAGCCGATTTCCCTAAAGCTAGACGGGCTGCTAGTATGCGCGCCGGAGTTGGTCAGACTGTCGCGGCGTAGCAATACGCGGAGGAAAGTCCGGGCTCCATAGGGCAGAGTGCCAGGTAACGCCTGGGCGGTGTGAGCCGACGGAAAGTGCAACAGAAAACAAACCGCCGAACGGCATCGCAAGATGTGCGTGGTAAGGGCGAAACGGTGCGGTAAGAGCGCACCGCATCCGTGGTAACACGTGATGGCAAGGCAAACCCCACTCGGAGCAAGGCCAAATAGGGAAACGATGGCGCGGCCCGCGCTGTTTCCGGGTAGGCTGCTTGAGGGCATCGGTGACGATGACCCCAGATGAATGACAGTCCTCGACAGAACCCGGCTTATCGACCAACTCCCCTATCTCTGCTGCGATCTCAGCATCTTTTTTCTGCGCAATCTGGGTTGCCGTTACTGAGCTTCACAAGTGCGTAGAACCTTTCATTTTCAAATTTATCAATTGCTTATATTGATAAACCAGGCTTTTTAGCCCGCTCTCTTGTCGACAAACAAAACATTCGTGATTTTTTATTGGTGAAAAAATCACCAGTAATCTTCGCGCGCTTTGTCAGCAATGATTTGCAACATGCTGTTTTAATCGGAAAAAGTTGCATATATCTTCTTGGTGAAAGTCGATGTAACTCTATGTGATGTAAAGAAAAAACACCGAAACCCTCTTGTTTGTGTGCAGGCGTGTCGATATAGTGCACCTGCGTGGGAAAAAGTGGGGAGTGGTGGGAAAAAGTGTTTAAAGGGATCACCAACCTGAATCTCGATGGAAAAGGACGTTTGGCCATGCCAACGCGCCATCGGGCGGCTTTTGCCGCAGAGGAAGGCCAAATGGTGATGACCATTGACGCCCAAGAGCGCTGCCTGCTGATTTACCCTTTGGCGACTTGGCTGATCATCGAGCCGCAAATTGACGCGCTCCCTTCCTTCAACGCCCAGGCAAATCGCGTCAAGCGGATGCTGATTGGTCACGCTACTGAACTCACACTCGATTCTGCTGGCCGCATTCTCGTGCCGACGGAATTACGAAATCACGCCGAGCTCGATAAAGAAGTCGTTCTGGTCGGGCAGGGCAAGAAACTTGAGCTCTGGTCGCAACCGAACTGGGCGGCGCAAACCGAAGTTTTTTTCAGTGAATCCAATGACAAGAATCTGCCAGCCGCATTGGAGGCGATTTCCCTATGAACGCCTTAGCGGTGAGCACGCAGGAAAAGAGCGAAGCCTTGACCCATGAAACCGTCTTGCTCAACGAGGCGGTTGAGGCTCTGGCCGTGCGTGCGGATGGCGTTTATTTAGACGCGACCTTCGGGCGCGGTGGTCACAGTGCCGCTATTTTGGCAAAGCTCAACAATCACGGACGTTTATTCGCGACCGATCGGGATCTGCGCGCACTGGCCGCGGGCGAGGCGCTGGCTTCAAAAGATGCGCGTTTTCAGATTCATCATGCGGCTTTCTCAACTGCGGCCCAATGGTTGGCATCAATGGGGTTGCAGGGCAAGGTGGATGGCGTCTTATTCGACCTTGGGGTTTCTTCGCCCCAAATCGACGAAGCCGAACGTGGATTCAGTTTTCAGCAAAACGGCCCGCTTGATATGCGGATGAACCAGCACGCCGGCGAAACGGCTGCCGAATGGCTCGCCGAAGCTGAGGAAGAGGAAATCGCCAACGTTTTGTACCGTCTGGGTGATGAGAAGTTCTCACGGCGTATCGCCCGTCGTATTGTCGAAACGCGCGCAGCCCAACCGCTCGCGACGACGTTCGATCTTGTGCGTTGCATTGTTGAAGCAACACCCCGTCGAGACCCACGCAAGCATCCGGCAACCCGAAGCTTTCAGGCCATTCGGTTGCACATCAATCGTGAATTGGACGAGATTTCTGCCGCGTTATCCCAAGTGGTGGATTTGCTTTCGATCGGCGGCCGTCTGGTCGTGATCAGTTTTCATTCGCTGGAAGACCGGATCGTCAAAAACTTCATTCGTGACGAAAGCACAACGGATAAGGATTTCTTCGGTCAGCCTGTGGGTACGGCACGTTTGTCCCGCGTGGGTGGCTCTATCCGCGCTTCGGCGGAAGAAATTGTCCGGAATCCACGTTCGCGAAGCGCCATCATGCGCGTGGCGGAGCGTGTGGCATGAAATTCCTTTTCGGCATTCTGGCACTGGCAGTGTTCGCGTCTGCATTGGCGGTGGTGGATACCGCCCAGCAGGATCGTGATGTGACACGCGCACTCAGCACCCATCGTCAGGCCATCGAGAAATTGAACGTGACCTACGCCGAACTCCAGCTGGAACAGGGCGCATTGGCGGCGCAAGGGCGTGTGGATCAAATTGCGCAGACCCGGCTGAACATGCATGTGCCTTCAGCCGACCAGATCACGATGGTGTTCCGATGAGCAGGATTATTCCTGCAGCGAACCAGCGCCGTCCGGCCCCGATGGAGAAGGGCGCCTTGGGGCGGTTCTTTGCTTGGGTGGGCGGCTGCTGGCGAACCGTGATGGTGCTCGGATTGTTCGGTGTGCTCGCCTTGATTCTGGTCGGGCGAGCCGTGCAGTTGCAGGTAAGTGAGCAAGGCTTTTATGTGCAACAGGGCGGGGATCGCCAGCAACGGGCGCAGGTGATTCCGGCCCATCGCGGCATGATCACCGACCGTAACGGTGACCCGCTCGCAATCAGTGTACCGATGGATGCCGTCTGGGTTAATCCGACCGAATTGACCCGTTTTTATGCCGCACGCACTCAGGGATCGGCCAGAAAATACGTCGATCAGGACCCGATTAAAACCCTGGCGAGCCTGCTTAAAATCCCCGACGCTAATTTGCGTTCTTTGGTGGCTAATAACCGCAGCAAACAGTTTATTTATGTGCAGCGTCAGGTCCGGCCCAGTGTTGCGGCCGTCATTCGCGCGGCCAGACTCCCCGGTGTTGGCCTGCAGCGAGAATATCAACGCTTCTATCCCACGGGCGATGTAACGGCTTCTCTGGTTGGGTTCACAAATATTGATGATCACGGGCAAGCCGGACTGGAAGCCAGTTACAACAACTATCTGGCCGGGGTCGCGGGGCGGAGGCTGATACTTAAAGATGCCTACGGTCACGAGGTGGATGACCTCGGTGTACAAAAAGAAGCACAGCCGGGCCATGACCTGGTTTTGTCGATTGATAAGCGCTTGCAGTATCTGACCTACAGCGAGTTGGCCCGAGGTGTCGCGGCCCACCACGCCGAATACGGTTCGGCCGTTCTGATGAATGTGACGACGGGCGAAGTGCTGGCGATGGCAACGGTGCCCTCGTTCAACCCCAACAACCGCGCCACGATGAAGCCCGCCCTGACGCGAAACCGGGCGCTGGTCGATCAGTTCGAGCCCGGCTCGTCCATGAAGCCGTTCACGATTACGGCCGCGCTTGAAAGTGGCCGCTGGCAGCCGGATAGCACCGTGAATACCGCACCGGGCTGGGTGCGCATCGGCGGTTACACCATTCGGGATCATCGTAACTACGGTGTGCTCGATCTGCGCGGCATTCTGGAAAAATCCAGTAATGTCGGTGCAAGTCATATCGGTGAAGATCTGGGTGCCGAGGTGTTGTGGAAGAACATGCGTGCCTTCGGTTTCGGCCAAGATACCGGCGTGGGTTTCCCCGGCGAAGTGGCCGGGCGACTGGAAAATTGGCGGCAGTGGAGCGTGAGCGGTACCGCCGCGCATTCTTACGGCTACGGTCTGAGTGTGACGACCTTGCAGCTTGCCGCAGCCTACGCCGCATTGGCGAATCATGGCCGGTACATCCACCCCAGCCTGCTCAAGCGCGATGCGCCACCAAGCTACGTTCAGGTGGCGCCTGCCAAGGATTGCGATGAGGTCGTATCCATGTTGCAGGCAGTCGTCAGCCCGGAAGGCACCGCGCCAAAGGCACAGATTGCTGGCTTTCAGATTGCCGGAAAAACCGGGACATCACGCATGATCGGCCCAGACGGTACGTATTCAAAAGACAATTACAACACGGTATTTGCAGGTATTGCGCCAGCCAGCGACCCGCGTTTGGTGCTGGTCGTTGTGGTGACCGATCCGCAACAGGGCAGTTATTACGCGGGCGACGTGGCGGCTCCGATCTTCCACGGCATCATGTCGGGTGCTTTGCGAATGCTGAATATCCGGCCCGACAACCTCCCGAACGAACCGGCAGAAGTGACGGCGGCTTCAGTGCCGCCGCCTTCTACAGCCGTTGCCGGTAAAAAACAGGCGGGTGGCGCATGAGCATGCTTGCCTTCAGCCCCCGTCCGATCGGCGAAATCCTGTCAGCATTGAATCTGCTGGTAGCAGATAACGTCGGTTCGGTAGTCGCTCGCGTCATTACGGATGACTCGCGCGAAGTTGTTCCTGGTGCCGTGTTCTTTGCGCGTTCGGGGATTCAACCGAACATAAAACCATTCATTAGCCAGGCGTTGGCTGCGGGCGCGGTGCTGGTCGTGACAGAGGCGGACTATGCCGACCCGCGGGTGATTCGGGTTGAGGCTGTCCATTCGCTCGTCCTTCAAATGGTCGGGCATGTATGTGCCGTAAATTTCGATGACTTAACGATAATCGGTATTACCGGAACCAACGGAAAGACCAGTGTGGCTCAGTTCATCGCCGGGGCATTGAGCCGCAGCGGGGCGCCACATACCGCATCAATCGGCATGATCGGCACGTTGGGTGCCGGCATGTGGTCGTCGGGACTTGAAAACCTGCAGCCAACGGCGAACACCACGCCCGGTTTGCTGGAAACCTTGCGTTATGCGGTCGACTTCATCCGTCAGGGTGCGCGTTATGTGGTGATGGAAGTGTCATCCCATGCACTGGAGCAAAACCGCTTGCAGGGCTTGCCGATCCGCTTGGCGGTGTTTACGAATCTGTCGCGCGATCATCTCGATTATCACGGCACGATGGCCGAGTATTTTGCGGCTAAAACCAAGCTGTTTGCTTGGCCCGGGTTGCGTGCAGGCATCATCAATTTCGATGAAGCGCAAGCCGATGTGTTGTTTGAGGCGTTGGGTGCTACCGCCGATTGCTGGGCATATGGCCTCGGTGATCCAGACTGGCGCGTGGCCGATTGCCAGCACGTTCGGGTCACTTCGATCACGGCGTTACCTAACGGGATCGACATACAAGTACGTACGCCACTGGGTGAGGCCCGATTGCAACCATCGCTGGTCGGTTTGTTCAATGGAGCCAATATCATGGCTGCGCTGGCAGCGGTGCTCGCCTTGGGTATGCCGCTGGAAACGGCGATCAAGGCGCTCGATCAGAGCACGCCGCCACCGGGCCGCATGCAGATGATCACCCTGCCGAGTGGTGCGCGCGCGTTGGTTGATTATGCACATACGCCAGATGCGCTCGATCAGGTGTTGCGTGCGCTGCGTGATCATCGAGACGCAGCAGGCAAAATCATTTGTGTATTCGGTTGCGGTGGCGATCGCGATCGCGGCAAGCGTCCATTGATGGCCGCGACAGCAGAACGGTTGGCCGATCAGATCGTCATGACCGCAGACAATCCCCGGAGTGAAGCACCCCAAGCGATCATTGCCGATATGCGCGGGGGTCTGGCATCGCCGGATACCGCGAGCGTCGAGTTGGATCGTCGGGCGGCCATCGAGTCGGCATTGATGCAGGCCAAAGCAGGCGATTGGGTTCTGATTGCGGGCAAAGGTCACGAAACCACACAAGAAATACAGGGACAGCGCCTGCCTTTCGATGATGCCGCGGTCGTGCGCGATTGGATTGCACAACAAACGGATGTCAGGGCGAAACGCTCTGTGGGCGGTGCCGCATGATGCGCGCGTCCCTTCAGCAAGTTGCAACTTGGCTGAATCAATTATCTGTGCAGCAGCCCGATATCACCATTCAAGGCGTGAGCACGGATACCCGTACATTGGTGCCGGGGAATCTGTTTGT
Source organism: Halothiobacillus neapolitanus c2 (assembly GCF_000024765.1). Taxonomy (GTDB): domain Bacteria; phylum Pseudomonadota; class Gammaproteobacteria; order Halothiobacillales; family Halothiobacillaceae; genus Halothiobacillus; species Halothiobacillus neapolitanus. The sequence goes on from NC_013422.1 coordinate 469,480, forward strand.
TGCGCTCAAAGGTGAGCGATTCGACGGGCATGATCATTTGGCTGATGCCCGCTTGGCAGGTGCTGCGGCGGCCATCGTCTCTCATTTGAATCCAGATATCGATCTGCCCCAGATTGAAGTCGAAGATACATTGACCGCGCTGCAAACCCTTGGGCAATGCTGGCGCGGCCAGGTTGATCCCTTTGTGATTGCCATTACCGGCAGCGCGGGCAAAACCACGGTCAAGCAGCTGCTGGCGTCCATTTGTGCGCAAGCGGGGCCCACTCTGGCGACGCTTGGAAATTTGAATAACGACATCGGCGTGCCCTTGACGCTGCTTTCGTTGAGTGACATCGATCAATTCGCCGTGATCGAAATGGGTGCGAACCACCTCGGTGAAATTGCCCGATTAACCGCTCTGGCCAGACCGGATGTGGGCTTGATCACCATGGCCGGCACCGCGCATGTGGGTGAATTCGGATCGGTCGATGCGATTGTTCAGGGCAAAGGCGAGCTCTTCGTTGGTTTGGTGCCCGAGGCGCAAGCGGTAATTAATCTCGATTCGTATGGTGCCGATCGCTGGTGGGCGATGGGTTCGGCGCAGCGAAACGGTTTTACGCTGAACAACGACCCGCGCGCACGCTGGACAGGTGAATATAACGCCACTACCGAGCGCCTGACGATTTTCGAGAACGGGCAGTTGCTGATCGAGTCGCAACCCCTTCCGTTGCCGGGCGCGCACAACGCGACCAATCTGCTGGCCGCCGTCGCGGTGGCTCGAACAGCAGGGTTCAGCAAAGAAATTATCCTGGCGGGTTTGAACAGCTTTACGCCACCGGCAGGCCGCATGAGCCTCGTGGCTTGCTCCGAACAGTTGACTGTCATCAACGACACCTACAACGCCAACCCCGAATCCATGTGTGCCGCTTTGGATTATCTCGTCGGCAGGCCGGGCCTGCATCTGGCCGTATTGGGCGATATGGGTGAGTTGGGTGATCTCAGCGCCGCGCTGCATGAAGAAGTAATTGCTTATGCGCGTGGCTTGGCGATCGATGGTTTGTTCACGCTTGGTGCGGCCATGGATGTTGCCATGAAGCCGAACGCAGTGTCCTCGAACGTTTCAATTGAATATTCCGCCAAAGATCACGCTGATCTGGCTTTGGCGTTGGTGCGTGCCTTGGACCAACTGGCGTCACGATCAGCTAGTGGCACGCCGATCACCATTTTATTGAAAGGATCTCGCTTTATGCGCATGGAACGAATTCTGAACCAGCTCCTGCCAACGGATGGTCCGAGTCCGGCAGAGTCGGAGGCGCATTGACATGTTATTGATTCTGTTCGATTGGTTAGCGAAATTCTATAGCCCGTTTGGTGTGTTTCATTATCTTACGTTGCGCACCATGCTCGGCGTGCTAACCGCCCTGATTGTCGCCCTGTGGATTGGCCCACCGATGATTCGCTGGTTGCAATCGATCAAAGCCGGTCAGCCCATCCGCAGCGACGGCCCGCAATCGCATCTGTCCAAGGCGGGCACGCCGACGATGGGCGGGGCGCTCATTCTCGTTGCCATTGGTGTGGCGGTATTGCTCTGGGGCGATCTGACCAATCGTTATGTCTGGATTGCCTTATTGACTACCTTCGGCTTCGGGTTGATCGGGGGAGTGGACGACTACCTCAAACTCTCCAAGCGCAACAGCAAGGGGCTGGCTTCCCGCTACAAATATTTTTGGCAGTCGGTGATCGCGCTGATCGTCGCTGTGGTGCTATTCAACATGGCAAAAACACCACAAGAAACCGGATTGATCATCCCGTTATTCAAGGATGTGCTGATCCCGCTGGGTTTTGGCTACATCCTGCTGACGTACTTTGTCATCGTGGGTAGTTCCAATGCCGTCAACCTTACCGATGGCCTCGATGGTCTGGCCATTATGCCGACCGTGTTGGTGGCCGGTGGGCTTTCGGTGTTCGCCTATGTCACGGGCAATGTCAAATTCGCGGTTTATCTGGGCATTCCCTTCGTGCCCGGCGCGGGCGAACTGGCCGTGTTCTGCGCGGCAATCGTCGGCGCGGGGCTTGGTTTTTTGTGGTTCAACAGTTACCCGGCGCAAGTGTTCATGGGCGACATCGGTGCGTTGGCACTCGGCGCGGCTTTAGGCGTGGTCGCGGTGATGGTGCGCCAGGAAATCGTGCTGTTCATCATGGGCGGGATCTTCGTGCTGGAAACCGTATCGGTGATGCTGCAGGTCGCCTCATTCAAGCTCACCGGCAAGCGGATTTTCCGCATGGCGCCGATTCATCATCACTTCGAACTCAAAGGTTGGCCTGAGCCAAAGGTCATTGTGCGGTTCTGGATTATCACCGTGATTCTGGTGCTGATCGGCTTGGCGACGTTGAAGGTGCGCTGATGGAAAAACACAGCCTCATTCTGGGTATGGGTAAAAGCGGGCTATCCGTGGCGCGGCATTTGTCGCGTCTCGGCCTGCCGTTTGCTGCTGCCGATACTCGCGATGACGCTGTATTGCGTGCCGAGTGGGTTGCGCAGTATCCAGACATTTCCATCACCATGGGCGCCTTGCACGAGTCGCTGCTGGATAACGTGGCGGAGCTCATCGTCAGCCCCGGTATCGCGCTGGATTTGCCCTTGATCATGTCGGCACGAGTGAAGCAAATTCCCGTGCGAGGCGATATCGATCTGGCTCTGCATGCGAGCGATGTGCCCGTCGTTTTGATTACCGGCTCGAACGGCAAGAGCACGGTGACGGCGCTCGTTGGCGAATTGCTGAATGCGGCAGGCGTGTCTGCCGTAGTGGGCGGAAATTTCGGTACCCCCGCACTGGATTTGCTGACTACCGATGCCGATGTGCTGGTGCTTGAAGTGTCCAGCTTTCAGCTCGAATCGACCGATTTCAGCGGCTTGGCGCCCGCACAGATGCCGCGAGCCGCAACGGTGCTGAATATCAGTCAGGATCACCTCGATCGCCACGGTACGCTGGCGCACTACGCTGCGATCAAGGAAACCGCGTTGCATCAGGCGCGTCGCGCGGTGTTGAACCGGGACGATCCTATGGTGGCCGCGATGGCGGAACGGGCCTCGGGCGATGTGATCTGGTTCGGTACGGCCATGCCAACGCAACCGAGTGATTTTGGCCTGATGACGATCGCAGGTGAATCATGGCTGATACAGGCTCAGGCAAATGCAACCGCACTTTCGATTCTACCTGTTCAAGCATTGGGTTTGACCGGGCGGCACAATCAGATGAATGTGTTGGCGGCTCTGGCGTTAATACAAGCCGTTGTGCCGGATGTTGCTTTGAACGACGATCGCTTGCTGAACGTCCTGCGTCAATTCACCGGTTTGCCGCACCGGGCTCAAAGCGTGGGCGTGATCAATGGTGTGCGCTTCATTGACGATTCCAAGGCCACCAATGTGGGCGCGGCTGTTGCGGCCATTCTCGGAATGCCTGCACCATTGGTTTTGATTGCCGGCGGTCAGGGTAAAGGACAGGACTTCGCCCCCTTGGCCGAATCGCTGGTCGGGCGTTGTGCCGGCTTGATTCTTATGGGACAGGATCAGGCGGTTATCGCCGAAGCGCTGCAGAATGAACCGGGTGCTACATGGCCCGTTCGTCGCGTGCATTCGATGATCGAAGCGGTTCAGGCGGCAGCAGATATCGCGCCACCACAATCTACGGTGTTGTTGGCACCCGCTTGCGCCAGTCTCGACATGTTCGTGAGCTATGTGGATCGCGGCAATCAATTCGCCGCCGCGGTAGCGTCACTTTCCGCCAAAAAGACAAATGGTACGGAGTTCACCTCATGAACCGTACCGTGCAAAAACTGCTGCCCTGGTTGACGGCATCGGCACAAGATGTGGAAAAAGTGCGCAACGAGAGCATTCGGCTTGATCCGATCTTGATGGTTGCCGTGCTGGCACTGCTGGCGTGGGGGCTTGTCATGGTGACTTCCGCCTCCATGGAGTTGGGCGAGCGCTTTGGCAATCCGTTCTTTTTTGTGATTCGGCAGACGATCGCCGTGGTCATTGGCGCCTCCATCACTGTGTGGCTGGTGTTGCGGCAGCCGATTGCGCTGTGGGTCGAATACAAACTGTGGATTCTGATCGCTTCATTGCTATTGCTGTTGGTCGTGCTATTGCCGGGGATTGGCCACTCCGTGAATGGGGCGAATCGTTGGATTCCGCTGGGACCGGTCAATATTCAGGTCTCTGAATTTGCCCGCTTGGGGCTCATCATCTGGATGGCTGGCTACATCGCCACTCACACCATCAAGCTGCAAAATCGAATCACCGGGATGTTGGGGCCGGGCGTCGTTATCTTCGCTGCAAGCTTGTTGTTGTTGTTGCAACCGGACTTCGGAACAACCGCAGTGCTCGCTGCCACGTTGTTCGCGATGGCGTGGTTGGCGCGTGCACAGTGGCAGATGATGGTGGGCTCGACACTGGTGATGGGCGTGCTCGGTGTCTTTGTTGTGCTTTCTGAGCAATACCGAATCGAGCGGTTGCTGTCGTTTTCCAACCCGTTCGCTGATCCCTTTGGGCACGGTTATCAACTGGCCAATGCTTTGATTGCCATCGGTACGGGCGGCGTTTGGGGACGCGGTCTGGGTGAGAGCATCCAAAAATTATCCTACCTGCCTGAAGCACACACCGATTTTATTTTTGCCGTATTGGCGGAAGAACTGGGGTTGATCGGGGTGATTGCCCTGATCGGGCTGTACGGTCTCATCGTCTGGCGCGGGTTTGTGATTGCCAATATGGCGTGGAAGGAAAATCAGATTGCCGGTGCGGCGTTGGCCTGGGGCATCAGCGTGTGGATCGGGATGCAGGCGCTGATCAACATGGGTGTGAATATGGGCGTGCTGCCAACCAAGGGGCTCACCTTGCCGCTGATGAGTTATGGCGGTTCGGCCATGATCGTGGCACTGATTTCGCTGGGGTTTTTGATGCGGGTGCACCACGAGGCGGCCATGGTGGCCGAGCTGCGTGAAGCGCAGATGACGAAGCGACAGCAGGATGCATCGATACGGACAAAGGAGGTGTTGTCATGACCAGTCAGGAAAAACCTCTTGTTTATGTGATGGCCGGTGGTACGGGTGGGCATGTCATCCCCGCTTTGGCCGTGGCTCGTGGCCTTGCCGAAAAAGGCTATGCCATTCGTTGGCTCGGCACGACCGCGGGTATTGAGGCCCGACTCGTGCCGGAAGCCGGCTTCCCGATCGACTGGCTCACCATTGGCGGCCTGCGGGGCAAAAACCTGCTGACACGCCTGTTGACGCCCCTGCGACTCATTCGCGCTGTATTTGCCGCCAGAAAATATTTTGCCCGCAACAAGCCCGCCCTTGTTCTGGGATTGGGCGGCTACGCCTCCGGGCCCGGCGGATTGGCTGCGCGTTGGTTGGGTCTCCCGTTGGTGATTCACGAACAAAATGCAATCGCCGGTTTGACTAATCGTGTGCTGGCCCGAATTGCCAACCAGACGCTTGCCGCCTATCTGAACGCGTTTCCTCGCGTGCCACAGGCATTCACGGTTGTCGGCAATCCGGTGCGCGCGGACATCGTGGGTATGCCCGGTGTGGTGCAGCGGCAGATCGGTCATCGTGGCCCGGTTCGCGTTCTGGTACTCGGCGGAAGTCTGGGTGCGAAAGCACTGAACGACACGGTGCCATCCGCACTGTCCCGGGTTAGCCCGCAGTTGCCGATTTCAGTCTGGCATCAGACGGGGATCAAAAACATCGAATCCACCCAGACCAATTACAAACAATGCAAATGGGCGGACGGTAGTGATTACCGCGTCGTGCCGTTTATTGACGACATGGCGCAAGCCTATGCCTGGGCCGATTTTGTGATTGCGCGTGCGGGTGCCCTGACTGTGGCCGAGATCAGCGTCGCAGGCATCGGCGCGTTGTTCGTGCCGTTCCCCCATGCCGTCGATGACCACCAGACTCACAACGCAGAACCCCTCGTTCAGTCCGGCGCGGCGCTCTTGATGCAGCAGCGGGATATGACTGTGGAGCGGTTGGTCGATTCACTTGTCCCCGTGTTGAGCGACCCGGATCGGCTGCGGGAGATGGCACTGGCCGCACGCGAGCGGGCGTTGCCCAAGGCAACAGAAACCATGGTGCGTATCTGTATTGAAACCATGAAAAAACAGCATAAGGCGGCCACATGATTAATCCCGCCATGATCAATTCAGTCGGGGGCACCCATCGCCCCGTTGCCGATATCCGTATGCGGCAGGTACGGCACCTGCATTTCGTCGGTATCGGCGGAGCGGGGATGAGCGGTATCGCCGAGGTGATGAAAACCTTGGGATTCACCGTGACAGGATCGGATGTGGCGGAATCCGCTGCCGTGATCCGCTTGCGCCAACTCGGCATTCCGGTACAGATCGGCCATGCGGCCGCGCATGTCTGCGATGCGGATGTCATCGTGATTTCTACCGCTGTGAAGGCCGATAACCCCGAACTGGCCGCAGCTCAGGCCAAACGCCTGCCGATCGTACGCCGCGCAGAAATGCTGGCCGAACTGATGCGCTTCCGTATCGGTCTTGCCGTGGCCGGTACGCACGGTAAAACCACGACGACTTCATTGTTGGCGGCGATTCTGGCCGAAGCAGGTTGGGATCCGACCTACGTGATCGGCGGCAAGCTGTTGTCCAGTTCGTCCAATGCACGGCTTGGGCGGGGCGAATATCTGGTGGCCGAGGCGGACGAGTCCGATGCTTCGTTCCTGCATTTGCAGCCGCACGTCGCCATCGTGACCAACATCGATGCCGACCATCTTGAAACCTATGACGGCAATTTCGAACGATTGGTCGATCACTTCATCGAATTTCTGCATAACCTGCCGTTCTACGGATTGGCGGTGCTCTGCGCCGATGATCCGGTTGCCGCGGGAATCACCGCGCGGGTTGGCCGACAGGTGCTGACCTACGGTATCGATCAGCCCGCCGACGTGCGTGCAACCGACGTGTACTCGGATGGTTTCGGCAGCCGTTTCGTGGTCAATCTGCCGAACCAGACTCAATTCGACTGCCGTTTGGCCATGCCGGGGCGCCATAACGTGCTCAATGCGCTGGCGGCAATTACCGTTGCGCAGGATCTGGGTGTGCCGGTGGCCGCCATTCAACAGGCGCTGACCAGTTTTCAGGGTGTCGGTCGCCGACTTGAGCGTCGCGGAGCGTTGGCGATCAAAGGCAAGAAGCTGCCTCTGATCGACGATTACGGCCACCATCCGCGTGAAGTGGAAGCCACGCTTCAAGCCGTGCGTGCGGCTTGGCCCGATGTTCGTTTGGTCGTGATTTTCCAACCGCACCGCTTTAGCCGGACCCGCGATTTATTCGAGGATTTCGTTCGTGTGTTGTCCACGGTCGATCACCTCATTTTGCTGGATGTGTATGCCGCGGGCGAAGCGCCGATTGCCGGTGCCGATGGCCGAAGTCTTGCCCGCGCGATTCGCAACCGGGGCCAGGTTGATCCGGTGTTTGTCGTAGGCGCAGACGAGGCGGCAGCGGTGCTGCCGGACATCATTCCTGAAAATGAATTGGATCAGCCGATGCTCGTTCTCACGTTGGGCGCGGGCAATGTCGGCAGCCTGCCTGCCTTACTGCTGAACCGTTATGGAGAGCAAAGCCATGCGTGATCCCGCCGTATTTGGCCGCGTGTTGTTGCTGTTGGGCGGTTGGTCGTCCGAACGAGTTATTTCGCTCAAAAGCGGTGAAACCGTTCTGGGCGCGCTGCAACGTGCAGGCATCGATGTGACGGCTATGGATGTCCGGCGCGATTTTCTGCCCGAGTTGTTGGCTGCGCACCAAGCCAAGCCCTTCGACCGTGCGTTCATCATCCTGCATGGCCGCGGTGGCGAAGACGGTCAGATTCAGGCTGTTCTTGAGTTGCTGGGTATTCCCTACACGGGGACTTCGATGGGCGGTTCCGCCATCGGGATGGACAAGCTCGCCTGCAAGCGGATCTGGCGTGGCGAAGGTTTGCCAACACCGCCTTGGGCGGTCGTGGCTACCGAGATAGAAGCCCATCGCGCATTGGATTCTCTTGGTTTGCCGGTGATGGTCAAACCGGTGGCAGAGGGGTCGAGCGTCGGTGTCGCCAAGGTTGATCAACCGGATCAGTTGGCGGCCGCTTTCCGCGAAGCAGCACGTTATGGACAGGTGATGATGGAGCGCTACATCCGTGGCGGCGAATACACCGTTTCACTGCTGGGTGGCCGCGCATTACCCGTGATTCGACTCTCCACGCCGCACGATTTTTATGATTTCGACGCCAAGTATCTGGCAAACGATACCGAATACACCATTCCGAGCGGGTTGAGTGCCGAGGAAGAATCCGCCATGCAGGCAATCGCGCTCAAAGCGTTCGAACAGATCGGAGGATCGGGTTGGGGGCGGGTCGATTTCATGCGTGACGAGCACGGTCAGAATTGGTTGATCGAAGTCAACACCGTGCCGGGCATGACCGATCACTCGTTGGTGCCGATGGCCGCCCGCGCGGTCGGGATCGAGATCGAGGAATTGTGTCTGGGTATTTTGGCGCAGACGCTGCCTGACGAGTCGAAATCAACAGAGGGCTCCGCCAATGGTCGGGAACACGATTGACGATGGCCGCTGCATCACGTCCCGTTCAAGCCAGGCCGAAGTCGCCTTCACTGCGCGAGCAGTGGGATGCGTTTGCACAAATGGCGATACGCCTGCTGACGGTGCTGTTCAACTGGGCCATTACCTTTGCTTTGCTGGGCATGCTGGGTCTTGCGGGTTGGGCATTCTGGCAAAAGCTTCAGGTGCCGGTAGCGCATGTCGTCGTTCAGGGAGCGACACCCGAGGCGAGTGCGGATTGGGTTCGACGGGATTTGAGTGCCGTCATTGGTCAGGACATATGGCAGGTCGATCTCAACGCCGTGCAGGCGCAGTTGCTGAAAAACACCTGGCTGACGCGCGCCGACGTGCGCCGGGTCTGGCCGGATACGTTGGTGGTACAGATCGCGATTCATCATCCGATCGCGCGTTGGCAGGGCGATCAGTTGCTGGATTCCGATGGTTCTGTGTTCCAACCCAACGGCATGTCGCGGGGTCTGGCAAATACCGAGGCATTGCCAAACCTGAGTGGGCCCGATGGAAGACAGTGGGCGGTGTGGGAGCGTTATTTGTCGCTCAAGCCCGCATTAGCCGCCGAAGGTCTGGAGATGACCGGATTGATCGAGAACTCACGTGGTTCGCTGGATGTGATGGTGCAGGGCGGTACGAAAATCCGTCTCGGTACAGAACAGATCGAATCGCGATTGCAGCGTCTGCTGGACGTGTACCAGAAAACGCTGGTGGGCAAGCTCGATCAGATCGCAGTGATCGATCTGCGCTACACGAACGGTTTTGCAGTGCAGTGGCGAAATCCGCCCGCTGCACCGAAGAAAAAGAAATGATGCCAATAACCTGGAAGTCGAGATAAGCACATGGCAATTGCAGTACGAAAAGGGGAACGGGATTTGGTGGTCGGCCTGGACGTGGGCACCAGTAAGGTCGCCGCGCTTGTGGGGGAGTATGACGCCGACGGCAACCTGAGCCTGATCGGGTTCGGGCAGTCGCCGACCAACAAGGGGTTGCGGCGCGGTTCGGTTGTGGATATCGAGTCGACATCCTTCGCGATTCAGCGCGCGATCGATGCCGCTGGCGCCATGTCCAATTGCGAGATTGGCTCGGTCTGGGTCGGTGTGGCCGGAGATCATGTCATCAGCATGGATTCGAAAGGCATGACGGGAACCGCCGGCCGTGAGATTACCGCGGCGGATATCCATCAGGTCGTACAGTCGGCCAAGGCCGTCAAGATCCCGGACGGGCAGCAGATTCTGTACAGCGAACCGCAAGAATTTCGGATCGACGGACAGGACGGCATCCGCAAGCCGCAGGGCATGACAGGGCATCGACTCGAAGCCGACGTGCACATCGTGACAACGGCCACCAACAACGTGCAGAACATCGTCAAGTGTGTGGAACGCTGCGGTCTGGCGGTCACGGGCACTGTGCTCGATCCGATTGCGGCGGCCACAGCGGTGCTCAATGACGATGAAAAAGAGCTGGGCGTCGCGCTGATCGATATCGGTGGTGGTACCACTGATATCGCCATCTATACCCGGGGCGCGTTGCGCTACACCACCGTGTTGCCGATTGCCGGCGAGCAGATCACCAATGATCTGGCTTATGGCCTGACCACACCACCGGCGCAAGCAGAAGAAATCAAACGTAAATTCGCCAGCCTGCACCCGCTCGACGATCGGGCACAGGACGAAGAAATCGAAGTGCCCGGTGTGAGCGGTCGTCAGCCCCGACGGATTTCGCGCGACACCATGATGCGCATTTGCCGCCCCCGCGTGGAAGAAATCTTGGGATATATCCAGGAAGCCATTCGACGCTCCGGATATCACGAAATGATCAATGCAGGCGTGGTGCTCACCGGCGGAACCGCCGCGATGCCCGGCCTAGTGGAGCTTTGCGAAGATTTTCTGCAAATGCCCACCCGCCTCGGTTTGCCGCAAGGCATCAGTGGCAACCACGATGCATTAAAGAATCCAGCCAACGCGACCGGCGTCGGCTTGATCCTGCACGGACGAAGACTGGAAGCCCAGGGCGGAATCCCTGCGCCCGTCGGCGTGCAGGCTGAACCCCCGCTTGATCGGCTTAAACGCTGGTTCAAAGAGCATTTTTAATCTGTTTTTATCACCTCAATGGCCCACACCCATTGAATTTTGTTTGTTATTGAAGGAGACGACATCATGACTTGGAATATGGTAGAAGTTCAGCACGAAGGCGCAAAAATCAAAGTGATCGGCGTTGGCGGCGGCGGCGGCAACGCAGTAGCCCACATGCTGACCAAAGAGCTGGAAGGCATCGATTACATCTGCGCGAACACCGACTCCCAAGCTCTGCGCAAGAGTCAGGCACATTCCCAGCTGCAAATCGGCAGCAACATCACCAAGGGCCTGGGTGCCGGTGCCGATCCTGAGCTCGGCCGTCAGGCTGCGCTGGAAGATCGCGAGCAGATTCAGGAAGCCATCAAAGACGCGAACATGCTGTTCATCACGACCGGCATGGGCGGTGGCACCGGTACCGGTGCGGCACCCGTCATTGCGCAGATCGCTAAAGATATGAATATCCTGACCGTCGCCGTCGTGACTCGTCCGTTCAGCTTCGAAGGGAAGAAACGCACCAAGACTGCGCTCGAAGGCATTGCCGAACTCGAGAAGCAGGTTGATTCACTGATCGTGATTCCCAACGACAAACTCACCGCCGTCATGGGCAAGAGCGCGTCGTTGAAAGATGCCTTCGCCTCAGCCAACGAAGTGCTCTTCACCGCCGTATCCGGCATTTCCGAACTGATTACCCGTCCGGGCGAAATCAACCTCGACTTCGCCGACGTACGCGCGATCATGACCGAAAAAGGGACCGCCATGATGGGTACCGGCATCGGTCACGGCGATAACCGCGCTGCAGAAGCCGCTGAAGCCGCCATCCACAGCCCGCTGCTTGACGACATCAACCTCACCGGTGCCGATGGCATTCTGGTGAATGTATCCTCAAACGGCGACCTCTCGATCGGTGAATTCATGGAAATCGGCGAACTGGTTCAGGCGCTGGCCGGTGACGAGGCGCTGGTTAAAGTGGGCACCGCCATTGATGAAAGCCTGGAAGGCTCACTCCGTGTCACCCTGGTTGCGACGGGTTTAGTCCGCAATACCGTGATCGCAGAAGAGCGCAAACCTCGTGTCGTCGTGCATAACGAAAGTCCGCGCGCGGCTGTTTCGGAGCAGGAATCGCAATCAGCGCCAATGCGTCACGCCGTGGCCCAGGTGCGTGGGAATACCGCCATTAATATGGACGTGATCGATATCCCTTCATTCCTGCGTCAACAGGCAGACTAATGTTTCGATTCGTGATGGGTTGGGCCAAAGCTGCCAACGTGGGACGCAGCACACAAAGAGTGCGCGCAACTCCTCATTGGGGCACCGAGGCAAATCCGAGTGCGAGTTTTGGCTTTGAATTGATGTTGAAGTGCAGAAACCGGAGCCTTGATTTTCAGCTGGGTTTTTAGCCATAGGAACAGGTAAAAGGCCGTCATTCATCCGGCAGGTTCTGTTGTCTCCGGAACAGGACGGGTGAAGTGATGTCATCGACCGCGCAGCAAAGTTGGGTTTGCTGTGCGGTTTTTTTTGGTCGCTTGCAATATAATTGCCAACCTATCTTTTTAGAGCAGTGAGAAAACCAAGGAGTGGAGATGATGAAAATGAATGTGCGTTTGTTGACGGCGATGGCTTGCGTCATAGCCTTGAGCGGCTGTGCTCAGGTCGCGCATCTGACCGAAGGAAGTCAAACGGATCAGGAGCAGAAAAGCGCTGGCGTGAAACCGCAAGAGGCAGCCCCAGCTATCTCATCAACCGCCAAGGACAAACCCGCAGCACAAGGAAGCCATACAGAGGCTACTGAGGCGGAGTCAAAGCGCGGTATTTACGGCAACCCACCGCGCCACAGTCCATTTGCCAAGTTGAAACTGGGTATGTCGTCGAAACAGGTTACTGATTTAATCGGTGAGCCGACGGATCAAAAATCGTATATGACGGGAAAGATCTGGATTCCCTTCTATTTTGGTAGCGATCGTGCACGACTGGAATACCGTTACAAAGGACAAGGCGTGCTGACCTTCGTCGGTGGCGGTGGATTTGTCTCCAGCAACTTCACCCTGTATCGGGTGATCTACAACCCCAAGGAAGAAGGTTACGAGCACTGATCCTATCTGCTCTGGCTAAATAAAAACCCCCGACCTGGTTCTATCAGTTCGGGGGTTTTGTTTGGTGGGCCCAGCAGGACTTGAACCTGCGACCGCTCTTCAATACTCAACTGTTTGTAGATTTTTCCCATGCAACATTATCCCCATAAAATGTTGCACTTGGGTTTTGAGCGCGCCGACTTTAACCCAAACCCCGTTTACACAAAATTCGGGACACCCCCGTCATCGGGCAAGACAATTTCAGCGCAAGATCGGATCGATTCCGTGCCCGTACTAGTGAGGATGGTATTTTGTGCCCGCTGGTCAGCGGTTCAGGCGTTTGTCGAAGGCGAAGGACGTTGGTTGGGTGTCGAGCACCAGCTCCTTGAAGCGATCCATGCCGGGGTTGAGAAGCACGTTGTAGGACTCGGGGCTGGTGGCGCTGGGTACGATTAGGCCGATAGAGCTTTCGCTTTGCACCCATTCGTCACCGATATGGCGCGTTTCCATGCCACTAGGCTCCGAATCCCAGTCATTTGGCAGGTCTTGCGGTTCCAGTCGCCGTAGGTCCGATTCAGGGATATCCACGACGAAGTACGAGAAGTCCGTCAGGTGCGGCGAATCCTGCAGGTGCACCAGAATCTCGAGCTGGGCCAGCGCCAAGCTGTCCGAGGCGTAGACCATGGCTACGTCTTTGCTGTTCCACCGGCCGCCGGCGATGGCCGCACCTTTGCCTAGCCACGCATCATTCACATATTTGGTCTTGATGATGCGGTAGACCTTCATGAATAGACGCCGTACTCGATGCGGGTGATCAGGTCCATAACCTCCACCGCGCCGGTTTCGGAATGGAGTAGATCGCCAGGCTTCGTGCCGCCCAGCGCTGGGGCCGGGGTTTCAAGCCAGCTCTTGGCCGCGTCGGTGTCACCCTCGAACAGGTTCACGGCCGCCTCGTACACGCGCATCACCCGCAAGGCGCTCTCGCCTTCTGCTGCACTCAGGGTGCCGGATTTGGCGCGACGCTTGAGATTGTGCGGCTTAATGCCGGACCAGTGCAGGAACACGGTCTGCGGTACGTTGATCGAAGCACTGGCATCTTTGACGATGCGTAGATCAAGGCCTTGGTGGATGAAACGCACAAGCTCCGCTCCGTGGGCATGCGGAACGTAAAGTTCAACCACGTCTGTAACTCTGGTTGGGCCGCTTTGCCTAGTGCGGCTCGGGCGGAATCGCTCGACTTTTGAGGGGCCGTTGTCGGTAATGTCTGCTGTTGTGCTCATGTATTCACCTCGTCGGGCAGGTGGGAATGGTAGCATTTGCTACTTCCCGAAGGGTACAAGTGTATAGTATCACCCAGCTGCAAAAGGCAAATAAATTCCGTTGTTCGCTTAGAACGGGAAAACAATGTCTGACTTAACCATAAGGCAACTACACGCCTTGCTCTAAGACAGATTCAGCGCACGAGTGTGCCTATCACGCGTAGCCTCACGTGCTGTCCTGATCATTGGGCAAGACAATTTCAGCGCAAGCGAGACAGGTCATGCTGAGCTCTTGTCCAACTTGGTAACCAAGTCTTCTGCTCTGAGGTGCGTATAGCGCTTGAGCATCTGCATCGAACGATGTCCACTGATCGCGGCCACTTCTTGATCACTCAGTCCGGCCTCGACGAATCGGCTGACGGCTTCGTGGCGCAGGTCATGGAAACGGAAGTCTTTCAGGTCGATTGACTCTTTGATCTCCAGCCAGACTTTGTTGAAGTTATATGGCCGCCTCACTCCATCTTGGCCAGGCTCTCCAAAAAACACTAGGTCAGTATCAGCTGGACGAACAGGATGCTTCAGTGCCTCCGCGATAGTTTCTGTTGCTCTTCTGTTCAAGGGGACGGTGCGTGGTTGGGTATTCTTGGTTTCCAATAGTCGTATTATCCGTCTTCCCAGATCTACTTGGCTTCAACGCAGAGTCGTTATTTCAGATGATCGCATGCCAGTTTCCAAGGCAATCCGTACGATCCAACTCAGCATCGGGTTGGAGTGCGCAGCAACGGCATCCAGAAGCTGTTGCTCTTCTTTTGGTGTTAGGCGGCGTTCGCGACCAGGCGGTGGGGCGGGGCGACGGATGCTTTGTACGGGGTTGTGTAGCAACCCAATGCCCCACTCCTTGATCTCGGTATTGAACATGTGCCCAAGCAACGCTAGGTCGAGGCGTACTGTGTTTGGAGAGCGTGGCCTGGGATCGGGCCTGCCTTTTGCATCTTTCCGGTCCAAACCCGCTAGGCGTTCGTCTCGGTACTTGGCAATGATTTCGGGCGTCAGGGCGGCAAGGGAGTATTTGCCCAGACGTTGAGTCAGTGGTTTTGAGTGTCGGGCGTCACAGGCAGCCGATGCCGGGCGTTTGGTGGGGGGCACTTCCGTTAAGTAGCGCTTGATAGCGTCTGCTACGGTCATTCGTTCGGAGGGGGCTCGTTGTATATAAACACCGCGAACCATTTCATCCTCGGTACGTCGTGCCCAGTCCTCAGCATCTCGTTTGGTTCGAAATGTTTTTGATGCGGTGGGAAACCCTGTCTTCCTAATAACGGCCTTCCATATAGGCCCTTTTACTCCATGATCTGTTGCCGCACTGTACTGAATTTGTACTTTTCCAACAACAGCAAGGAAAATCGGGAGCAAGCCTTGGCCGCGATATGGGAGTGTGAATCAAAATAAAAAACACAACCAATTGATAATTGGTGTGTTTTTCGTATTTTCGTTTGTCTGAATTTGGTGGGCCCAGCAGGACTTGAACCTGCGACCAATCGATTATGAGTCGACTGCTCTAACCAACTGAGCTATAGGCCCTTGTTCGGTGCGGCAGATGCCGCGTGACATTCCGTTAGGGAAGTCTGCAAAAATGCAGACCTTCCCGTGCAGGGGGTGGAAGCCCTGCCGCTCAATGACGTAAGTCATTGAAATACTGAGCACAAGACGGGCGTGTGCCGGCTTGTGCGTTTCTGCACGCATCCATGGATGCGTGCAGAGATTTCCTATAGGTCAGTCGATATTCATTTCGATGAAGCTACGCAGCCGCTCGGAACGTGACGGGTGACGCAGTTTGCGCAGTGCCTTGGCCTCTATTTGGCGGATGCGTTCACGGGTGACATCGAATTGCTTGCCGACTTCTTCCAGCGTGTGGTCGGTGTTCATACCGATACCGAAACGCATCATCAAGACCTTTGCCTCACGCGGGGTAAGGGATGCCAGAATCTCACGCACAATCTCGGACAGGCTAGCGTTTGTTGCCGAGTCCATCGGGGAAATCGCGCTCTGATCTTCGATGAAATCCCCCAGGTTGGAATCGTCATCTTCGCCGATCGGCGTTTCCATGGAAATCGGTTCCTTGGCGATTTTGAGCACCTTGCGGATCTTGTCTTCCGGCAGGTCCATCCGCTCGGCCAGTTCTTCCGGCGTGGCTTCCCGTCCCATTTCCTGCAACATCTGACGGCTAATACGGTTCAGCTTGTTGATGGTTTCGATCATGTGCACCGGAATACGGATGGTGCGCGCTTGGTCGGCAATCGAACGGGTAATGGCCTGGCGAATCCACCACGTGGCGTAGGTCGAGAACTTGTAGCCGCGGCGGTATTCGAATTTGTCGACCGCTTTCATCAGACCGATGTTGCCTTCCTGAATCAAATCCAGAAATTGCAGGCCACGGTTGGTGTATTTTTTGGCGATGGAAATCACGAGCCGCAGGTTGGCTTCGATCATTTCCTTCTTCGCGCGCCGCGCCTTGGCTTCGCCCAAGGTGATAAGACGATGGACTTCACGCGTTTGCGCCACAGTCAATTTGCTGTCGCGGGCGACGGTGTTCAGGCGTTTTTGCAGACGTTCGATTTCCGGCTGTACTTGGCTGAATTTCGCAGTGGGCTTGCCCTTTGTGGCCACTTTAACCCAGCCGATATCCGATTCGTTGCTGCGGAATGCTTCAATGAACGTTTCGCGCTTGAGGCCGCCTTTGTCCACGGCTTGATGCATGATCTGCTTTTCGAGCAGTCGAATCCGAGCAATGGCCTGACGAATCTGTTCAAGCAGCTTTTCATTGAATGCCGGGTTGAGTTTGAGCTGAACCAATTGGTCGGCCAAGCTGGCAAGGTATTCCGGTGAGCGCTCGTCGAGATTTTCGGCCAAGCGCTTGATTTCCATCAAGTGGGTTCGGACAAGCTCAGGGTCGAGCGTGTTGTCGACGACCGCTTCTTCTTCGGTATCGTCTTCTTCATCCTCGTCCTCGTCGTCTGTGTTGCTTGCTTTCCCTTCGGCGACGTCCAACGGTTTTTCTTCGGCATCTTCGGGGATTTCAACTTCAGGTTCGATAATGCCGACGATGACATCCTGCATCCGCAAGTCGCCGGCTTCGATCCGGGCGTAGTGCTCTAGCAGGGTTTCGATGGTCGGTGGATAAAAGGCCAGCGCACGCGTGACGTCGATCAGGCCTTCTTCTATGCGTTTGGCGATTTCAATTTCGCCCTGGCGATTGAGCAGATCGACCGTACCCATCTCGCGCATGTACATACGCACGGGATCAGTGGTGCGGCCGAATTCGGCATCGACTTGCGAGGCAAGGACGGCAACTGCTTCTTCGGTGGCATCTTCGTCACTGGCAGCGCGGGATTCGTCGGCGAGGCCGAGGTCATCGCCATCGGGTGCGACTTCGGAAACGGAAATGCCCATTTCCTGAATCATGCCAATGATGTCTTCGATCTGGTCGGCATCGACAAGGGCTTCGGGCAAATGGTCGCTGATTTCCGCGTAGGTCAGGTAGCCCTGTTCCCGGCCGCGAGCGATGAGTGATTTGATGCTGGCCTGCTGGTCTTCGTACATGTGCGGCATTCACCTAGTTGGCATAAATTTTCGAACCGTTGATTATAGCGGCTCTGAAAAAAAATGCCGCAGTTTCTCCGGATTCATTGGATAGGTAAGTGTTTATGGCCGATGTTTGCTAATTCAATCAGAGGTTTCCTAAGATTTAGGATTTTTTTCCTGTTCCGCCATAAAGCGGGCAAGTGCCTGTCGCGACGCCTGTTTGCTGGCAGAATCCGATTCGCTGCGGTGCAGTTGGATCAGGGTGTCTTCCAGGATATTTTGTGCCGTTTCGGCTCTTTCGATGCCCTGAAATTCGATAGCCAGAGCGGTCTTCGTTTCTTCCGCTCCCCATAGCTCGGAAGCTGATTGTGCCCATCGAGCCCGCGGCTGAGTGGCTAATAACTGAAACCCTTCTGGAACCCTAGAATTGAACCAGGCCTGCGGTTCAAGAACCCGCTGCAACAGATCGGGGTGTTTGAGCACGATCGAGAGAATCAGGGTCTGTTTGGCATAACTTTGCGGCTTGTTGCGCGGTAAG
Organism: Halothiobacillus neapolitanus c2; assembly: GCF_000024765.1. Classification (GTDB taxonomy): domain Bacteria; phylum Pseudomonadota; class Gammaproteobacteria; order Halothiobacillales; family Halothiobacillaceae; genus Halothiobacillus; species Halothiobacillus neapolitanus. The sequence goes on from NC_013422.1 coordinate 487,612, forward strand.
GTCGGTTCGGTGGGGCCTGTGTTTTTTTTGTAAGCTGCGCGCCACACGCCGGTATGTTCGTTGATGCGGCGCTGGGTTATGCGCTTGAGGGCGCCATCGGGCAGGGTGCGAATCCAGTCATTGCCGAGCTTGGATTTTTTCGCCATGGCTGCCGTGTCCTGCCCCGGTTCCATTTGATCGAGCAGTTGCAGGATGAAATTGTCGAACGACAGACTGTGGTGCTCGATCTGCTCAATAAAAGCCGATTTTCCCTTGGCTTGAATGAAACTATCCGGGTCCTCGCCATCGGGAAGAAACAGGAAGCGTAGATCTCGACCATCGGTGAGGTGGGGTAGTGCGGCGTGCAGAGCCTTGGTCGCGGCTCTGCGACCGGCGGCATCGCCATCGAAACAGAACACGAGGCTGGGGCTGAAACGATAAAGACTTTGCGTCTGCTCGTCGGTTGTCGCGGTGCCCATGGTGGCGACCACGTTGCGCACGCCGTGTTGCGCCAACATCACCACGTCCATGTAGCCTTCCACGATGATGACGCGAGCCGGTCGGGCGTCGTCGAGCCTGGCTTCATACAGGCCGTACAGGTTCTGGCCTTTGTGGAACAGTCTCGATTCGGGTGAGTTGAGATACTTGGGTTCGCCCGGACCGAGGATACGGCCACCGAAACCGATGATTTGACCGCGTTTGTCCCGGATCGGAAACATGATGCGCCGCCGGAATCGGTCGTACTGTTCGCCATCGTCTTTCTGCACGATCAGACCGAGTTCCAGTAGCTCATCACGCATTTTCGGCGGTGATTCGCAATGGCCCAGCAAAAGGTTGCCATTGGGCGCGAAACCCAGATCGAACAAGGCCGCCGTCGTGCCATTAACGCCGCGTTGCTTGAGGTAGTCGATCGCTTCTTGATGCGCGCGGAGTTGGCGCTTGAAGTGGGCGTTGGCGAAACTCATGCTGTCGAGCATGGCGGCCTGTTCTTCCAGCGCCTTGTGATCCACTTCGCTGACAGGCAGCGTCATGCCCGCACGTGTCGCCAGTTCCTCGATTGCGCCGCGAAAATCCCGATGTTCATAATCCATCAGAAAACTAACGGCGTTGCCGTGCGCACCGCAGCCGAAGCAGTGATAAAACTGCTTATCCGGATTGACGTAAAAAGAAGGCGTTTTTTCCTGATGGAACGGGCAGCAGGCCGCGTATTCCTTGCCTTTTTTCTTGAGCGGCACCTGGGCGTGAATCAGCTCGACCAGATCCGTGCGGGCCAGGACATCGTCAATAAAGGATTCGGGGATGAAGCTCATGTCGGGCATTGTAGAGTAACCACTAAATCTCGCCAGCGGGGTTGTGATCTCGGGCAACGCCGGTCGAGCAGTTTTGTCTTCCGGTTTGTCATTTGGGCGTTGTGATTTGCGGCGCTCAATCGAATGATGTTTGACAGTGTGTTGCCGCGTGCGCCATTGCTTACCTCTTTTTCAGATTATTCTTGTGTTTATCAAGTGGTAAATAAGATAATTATCATATTGTTATTGAAGTTACTTAAAGATGTTGGTCTTTTTGTATTTGTTGCTTGAGAGTTGTTGAATTTGCGGTCAAACTAGCAATCAAGAACAATCGACCGAGCGTATTTGATTGATCGTAAACCGCAGGATTTTTAGGGTGATTCCAATGCAATGGGCAAAATGGGTTAAGTGGGGGGTTGTCGGCACGATGCTTGTCACCCCTTTGTGGGCGCAGGCTTCTGAAAAGCCAACCGCAAAGCATTCAGCGGTGCCTATACCAGAAGCGAAAACCGAAGATTTGTATGCAGGTAATAGCCTCAACCGCTGGATGCCGAAGGCAGAGCGTGGGGATATTTTCGCGCAATACGTTCTGGGTCATATGTACTGTGTGGGTCAAGGCGTGCCGAAAGATATGGTCAAGGGCTTGTCCTGGTATCAGCGCGCGGCTGACCAGGGGTTTGCTCCCGGACAACTGGCCCTGGGCACCATGTATTACAACGGCGAAGGCGTGAAGCAGGATTACACGGTGGCGGCCAAGTGGTTCCGCCTCGCCGCCGAGCGTGGCTATGACCGGGCACAAAGCAATCTGGCTGCGATGTACATGAATGGCACTGGGGTGCCCCAAGATTACACGCTGGCCATCAAATGGTTTCGTGCTGCAGCAAACCAGGGTTATGCCACAGCCCAATACACGTTGAGCAGGATGTATTCGGACGGCACGGGTATGAGCAAGCCGGATATGGTCGCGGCCTATGGGCTGCTTCGTCCACTGGTGGAGAAGGGTAATGCCGCCGCCGTTACTGCCATGAAGGAATTGCTGCCGAAAATGAACCCAGATCAGATCAAGCAGGGGCAGGAACTCGCCGAGCGGATCCGCGGAAAGAACCGTTTGAACAAAGCGTTGGATGCCTACGAGAAAATTGCATTGCGTTGATTGCGCGCGTTTGATTCGATCAAGGAACAACGGGGCTTCGGCCCCGTTTTTTTGTATGAAGTGCTGGTAAATGCGATTAGAGCAGGGGCGTGGTCAGGCGGGCCAGATTCTGGATGATGACCTCGCGTCGGCTGCGCAGTGCCCAGGCTTCGATGCTCAGAATGCGGGCGGAGTCACGATAACGCGCCAGAAGTCGGTTGAGCGTTTGTGCAGTTTGCGGTGCATAAAACAGCAGACCGAGTTCGGCATTGATGAGGGACGAGCGCACATCCAGATTGGCGCTGCCAATCAATGAGATTCGATCATCAAACAGCGCGAATTTGGTATGCAGGAAATAACGGGGATAACGCCGGATAATGATGCCTTCATCCAGTAGCTCGGCATAATAAGATTCCTGCGCCCACTGAACCAGACGCTGATCGAGCCGCTCCGACAGAATTAGCTCCACCTCTACGCCGCGCTGTGCCGCTGTTTTCAGCGCAAGCAACATCGCGTCATCCGGAACGAAATAAGGGGTGACGAGCCGGATCGATTCGGTGCTGACGTGTATCAGTGAAAGCAGGAGTTGCTGCTGAACCGGGTCAGGATATTCCGGGCCGCTCGGCAGCCCGAGGCAAATTTCATCACCAGCCGCCTCGGGGGTCGGAAAATACTGAACGCCGGTGAGCATGGCGTTGCGTTCGATATACCAGTCACCCGCGAAGATGGTTTGCAATTCCAGCGCGATGGGGCCACGCAAGCGCAGCATAATGTCTTCGTAGATGATATTCGGTTTGAAATCCGGGCGGATCAGATTCATGGAGCCGGCATAACCGATCAGCCCATCGATAACCACCAACTTGCGGTGATTGCGCAAATCGAAGCGAGCGGACTGACGGGGAAGTTTGCTTCGTGGAAAGGCGCGTGCCACACGGATGCCCTCGGCCTCCAGTGCCAGCAAAGGGGCCATGAATTTCTTGCTGCCGTAGTCATCCACCAGCAGTCGCACTTCTACCCCACGCTTCACTGCCCGGAGCATGGCAGTAAATACAGGCTCCGTTAAGTCATCTCGTGCGGCAATATAAAAAAGAAGATGCACCGAATGATTAGCGTTGTCGATGTCGGCGACCAGTTGCCGGACCAGTTCGGGGAGTTGCTCGATCACAGCGACCGCATTGCCGCCAAACTCGGGAAATATCCGCCAGTGTCGCGCCAATTGTGCGATTGGACGCCACTGATCCGGCAGGGTCGTGCGATGGTGGAGGCTTTGTTGTTTCTGCAGATGATTCAGGTTCGGCGCCAAGGCTTTTTCAAGGTCGTCGATCTTTTGCTGCCGAGCGGACGAAACGCGCGGGCGACCGACAAACAGATAGATAATCCCGCCGATGAGCGGCTGGAAGAAGATCAGCAGTAGCCATGCGGTCGCCGTGACGGGTGGACGCCTCATGGGGACGACGATCAGGGCAAACAAGCGCACCAGCCATTCGACCAAGACATAAAGGGCAGCCCAGTGTGCGTTTTGCAGATCGAACAGTTCGAGCATCAGCGTCGTCCTCCGCCCGAGGCCGCGAGTAATACGCGGTCCATCCAGCGCGAGGGCAGAAGACGGCGCAGTACGGAGAACAGGTACGTAGGTACGGTGACCGGATAACGCGCCTTGGGCCGGCGCGATTCGAGTGCGTGAATGACGCGATCGAGAACGGCCTCGGGGGGGAGCGTGAATGGAGCGGCTGGCCCCGGCTTGTTGAGTCGTTCAAGCTGCTTGCGATAGGCATCGGCATGAATGGAAGACTCGATTGGAATGTATCGGAGGAATACGGCCTGGGCGTTGGCGCGAAAGCGCGAAGCGATCGGACCCGGCTCAATCAGAGACACATCAATGCCCGTGCCATTGAGTTCCATCCGGAGCGTGTCGCTTAAGCCTTCCAGCGCGAACTTGCTGGCAACATAAGCGCCACGAAACGGCAGTGCCGCAATACCAAGTACCGAGCTGTTCTGGATGATTCGGCCGAAGCCCTGAGCACGCATCAGTGGGATTACCCGGTTCGTGAGCACCTGCCAGCCGAAGAGATTGGTCTCGAATTGAGCGCGCAATGCCTCACGCGACAAATCTTCAACAGCGCCCGGCAAGCCGAACGCACCGTTGTTGAATAACGCATCGAATGACCCATCGGTATGCGCAAGCGCTGCATTCAGGCCAGATTCGATGGATTGATCATCCGTAAGGTCCAGCAGCACAACCGGAATATCGGCATGGGGCCAGGTATCGAGATCTTTTTTCTGCCGTACCGAGGCGACGACGCGATGCCCCCGATCAGCCAAGCCACGAGCAACGCACTGGCCGATGCCGGATGAGCAACCGGTGATCAGGATTGAACGAGGGATTCGGGCGGTGTTTGGCACGTCGGTCTTACCCAGTTTTAAACAGCGGATATCTTAGCCCAATCCGGAGGTTCCAGCGTTGGTAACATTGAACTTGGCGCTATGATAAAGTGTCAATAGAACCGTGTTTATTCCATGATAGGAGCGAGCCATGAGCCTGCAAAATTCAACCGTAAGTCCGCGTCGAGAATCCTTGCTGGCGACCAACCAGCTGATTCGCAACACCTACCTGATGTTATCGATGACCTTGGTGTTCAGTGCCGTCATGGCCGGCGTATCCATGTGGATGAACCTGCCGCCGATGATTTCGCTCATTGCGATGTTCGGTTCGATGGCATTGATCTGGTTTGTCCTGCCCCGCACGGCACGCTCCGGCGCGGGTCTGGTGACCGTATTCGCCATCACCGGCCTGATGGGGTTGGGCCTGGGGCCAACCATCAATTATTACCTGCACCTTGAAGGCGGTGACCAGATCGTTATGACGGCTTTGGGCGGCACCGGTGCGATTTTTCTGGCGCTGTCTGCGTATGCGCTTATCTCTCGCCGTGATTTTTCGTTCATGGGTGGCTTTTTGATGGTCGGCATGATCGTGGTGCTGCTAGCCATGCTCGGGAACTTGTTTTTCCATTTGCCGGCATTGTCCATGGCGCTTTCCGGCGCGGTCATCCTGTTGATGAGTGGATTTATCTTGTTCGACACCAGTCGCATGGTGAACTCCGGTGAGGACAACTACCTGATGATGACGGTGAGTTTGTATCTCAGCATCTTCAACATCTTCGTCAGTTTGCTGAATATTCTGGGTGCTAGCCGGGACTGAGCCTGTCTCGGATTAACCCTGGATAAAGCTCCGCTAGTCGGGGCTTTTTTGTTGTTTAATCAGGTTATGAACTGAGCAGGAGGTTCTGGAATGGATTGGATCAAGATCTTATCTGCCGTTTTTATCGTCGCGATGCTGGTTTTTCTGTGGCCGCGTGCGGGGCAGATGATTCGGGAGAGCCGCAAAGGCACGATCAATGAGTGGCTTTGGGTTGGCCTGTTGCTGCTCGCAGTGGCGGCCTTTGTCGTCTTTTTGATGCAAAGCATGCACTCAACGGTTGTGTGATGTTTGCTTGCCGGAGACGGTTGCGGTTTCTTGACAGGTTATGATGCTCTTTTTTGCACAGGGGGATCGCCATGACTGAACGGACGCCCAACCGGTTGCCTGATGAAGATATTCAGGCCGCGATGCGCGCCATGTCCGGTTACATTGACATCACTACGGACGACTTTCGCGAAATCTTCGAATTGGCGCACGAACATGCGATTCGGCGTTTATTCTGCTGCATGGATGTGCCGCACTTGATGCGCCGGGATTTCTCGGCTTTAAAGCCCGATCAAACGCTTACCGAAGCGGCAGAGCAAATGGCCTTGATGCATGCGCATACGCTGCCGGTTGTTGATGAGAACGGCTTGGTGCTGGGGGATGTCAGCGAATGGAATTTTCTCCAGGGCTACGGCGCCGATACGTTCTTCTCCCTGATTTTTCGCCTGATGGCACACGACCAACGCTTCATCGATTACTGCGAGCGGACATTGGTGCGGGAGATTATGACGCAGCCAGCCGTCACATTGCCGGAGCAGGGTACGTTCGCCGATATCGCCCGTGCATTTCATCAAGTGGAAGAAAAGCGCCTGCCTGTGGTTGATGCGCAGAATCATTTGGTGGGCGTGGTGATGCGCCGGGATTTTCTTGAGCGGTTCCACTGGGAGGAATGGCTGTGAGCCGTGAGACGGATGAAACGGCGCAACCTGTTGGTTGGGTTAAGTTCTGGCGAAAATGGCGGGGTCGTGGTCATGGTTCGCCGCCGAGAGTAAGTTGGGCTGAGGTTTTCTGGTCTGGTTTGGGTGGTGTGCTGGGCTTGATGGCCGTCGGGGTGTGCGCACTGGCATTTACCGGGCTGGATCGGATCCTGATTATCGGTTCGATCGGCGCATCGGCTGTGTTGCTGTTTGGTGCCATCCGAAGCCCGTTGGCGCAGCCGCGTAACCTGATTGGCGGTCATGCGTTGTCGGCACTGATCGGCGTGAGCCTTCATCTGCTTCTTGTCCGCGAAACGGGTGATCCGGGTATCCTGTCCGGCATTCAGCCTTTTATCGCTTCGGTCTTGACTCCGGCCTTGGCCGTGGGGCTGTCCATTGCCGTGATGCACGCCACTCGAACCCTGCATCCGCCCGGCGGGGCCACCGCCTTGGTCGCGGTTATCGGTAGCCAGCAGATACATGCCATGGGCTACTGGTTCGTGCTTTTTCCTGGCATCCTTGCGCCGCTGATCTTGTTGTTCATCGCATTGGTTTTTAACAATCTGGTGCCCAAGCGGGTTTACCCGGAATTCTGGTGGTAGTTGGCGCGACAGCACACGTTCACTCAAGTAATACCGCCTGCTGCCGATATGCTCAACACCATCGCATTCCTATAAATAGAACTAGGGGAAACTTCATCAATGAACCGCTGGATTTCACGTTTTTCAATCGCACAAAAAAATCTGTTCAGTTACGGACTTATTCTGGTGCTGATGTGCTCGATGGCCATTCTGACTTATTTCAACATGAACCGTATTCAAGGCATGACGAAAGAGGTTATTGCCCAGCGGCAGCCTGCGGCCTTCGCGGCGGATGGTATTCGTGTCCAGCTTGAGCGGGCGATGGCTTCCGTCGGTCTGTATTTGCAGAGCAAAAGTCCTGCAGACAAGAAACGATTTGATGAAGCCATTTCGGGTATTAGTCAGGAGCAAGCCGCGTTAAAGCAACATTCCGACGAATCTCTGGATGGTCTGGATGCCGGTCTGAAAACCTTTGTTACCGATGCCAACGAGGTAATGAAGATATCTGCCGACGATAAACTGAATATGCCCGGTATGGATTATGCAAATCAGAACGTCAATCCTCTATCGATTCAAATTTCCGGATTGATGGGCACCTTGATTTCGGCTGAGGCAGATGCGGATGCGGGCGTGCTTCCACGCCGGGCGTTGGTGCTCGAACTGGCGCGTCTGCGCGGCGAGTGGGGTGATGTTCTGGCGGGTTTGCGCGGTTTCATGGCGTTTCGCAGCCCCGCACTGGAGAAAAACTTCAATCTTTACACCGCCGAAGTGCTCAAGCGCACACAAGAAATCAATACCAATTACGGCAATCTGCTGACGTTCGAGCAGCAGGATGCGGTTGATCAGCTTCTGAAGTTGTTGCCTCAGTTCATTGATCAGGCGGGGAAAGCGTTTGCGATTCACAAGTCGGATAAATGGCGTATGGATGCCTATCTTGTTCGCACCAAACTGACGCCGGCATTTGCAGATGTCGAATCCAGCGTGAATGAGATCGTGAAACATGAACAGTCACTCATCCATGGGCAGTCGAAGGTGATGGATCAGACCATCAGCAATATTGCCTTTGGGCAGGTGGGGCTGGTTTTGTTGGGGATACTTGTCATCGTGGCCTCTGCTTTGCTGTCGATGGTCACGATCTCTTCGCCACTGCGTCTGGTGGCGGAACGGATGCGCGATATTGCCGAAGGTGACGGCGACCTGACCCGTCGACTGCCGGTGAACGGCAAGGATGAAATTGCCGATGTCAGCCGCGCGTTCAATACCTTTGCCGAGACCGCTCACAAACTGGTTTCCCAGGTTGTGATGACTACCCGCTCCCTGAGTGATTCTGCTGATCGATTGAACGATTCATCAGCTCGTGCCCAACAGGGCGCAGCCCGACAGGCACGGGATACCGAGGCGCTCGTCACCGGCATGAGCCAAACGCTTGAAGCGGCAGAAGATGTGGCGCGTAGTGCCGAAACCGCCAGTGCGTCGGTACAGGAGGCAAACGACAAGCTGAGTGAAGGCTTGGCTAAGGTAGATGTCAGCACGCACAGTGCCGAACAACTCGATTCGGTGCTGCTGCGCGCCGAGCAGAAAATCCATGAACTTTCCAACCAGAGCCAGACCATCGGCAAGGTGCTGGATGTCATTCGGGCAATCGCTGACCAAACCAACCTCCTGGCACTGAATGCAGCCATTGAGGCAGCGCGGGCCGGTGAGCACGGACGGGGGTTTGCCGTGGTGGCAGAAGAAGTTCGCTCGCTGGCGACGCGCACTCAGGAATCCACGCGGGAAATCTCTGGCATTATCAGCCAGTTGCAATCGGGCGCGCAGGAGGCCGTTTCCGCGATGGGTGAAGGTCGCGAAGTGAGTCATGAAAGCCTGGATGCCATTACCCAGGCCAACCAGATGCTGATCAATATCGCTCAGGCTTTCGGGCATTTGAGTGATATGAGCGTGCGCATTGCCGCCGCCGCCGAGGAGCAGACCGCTGTTGCCAGCGGCATGAAGCAGAATATCGAATCCATCAATAGTACGGCTGCCGACGCCGCCAAGCAGGGTGAGGAGATATCCTCTTCCGGAACGGATGTGTCCCAGCAGGCACGTACGCTGGCGGAACTGGTCCGACAGTTCAAGATCTAGTTTCCTGATTGGGTAATTTGATTGTGAGCGCGAAGCCACCTTTGATTGATGAGGTTCGTGCTTGCCGTATCTGCCAAGATAACCTGCCGTTTCCTCCCCGCCCCATTCTTCAGTTCTCGCCATCGGCGCGTTTGCTGATCGCCGGGCAGGCGCCGGGCAAAAAGGCCCATCAGTCCGGCGTGCCCTTTGATGATGCCAGTGGCGATCGTTTGCGTGGCTGGCTCGGCTTGAGCCGGGCTCAATTTTATGACGAGCAAACGGTCGCACTCTTGCCCATGGGGTTCTGTTTTCCGGGTACGGGAACATCGGGTGATCTGCCGCCCCGCCCGGAGTGTGCACCGGCCTGGCGTTCTGCCTTGCTGGACGCCCTGACCCATCTGGAATTTACCATTGTGATTGGCCGGTACGCACAGGCCTATCATTTTGGCACGAGGCGCCAAAGCCTGACCGAACAAGTGCAGGCTTGGCGCGAACACTGGCCAGAAAAAGTCTTGCTGCCCCACCCAAGCCCCAGAAATCAGTTGTGGCTCAAGCGCAACCCCTGGTTTGAGCGCGACCTAGTGCCCGTCCTCCAAGCGCGTGTAGCCGATGTGATCGGGCCCTGAATGCAGTTCGACCGGTGCTGAGCGGGCAAGCAAAGGCTCAATTTCATCAAGATTCCTCATGGTTTTTTAAGGAAAATATCAGGCGACCGTCGTGAACGGTTAAACTGTTTTCAGGGGTCTGCTGTGGGCCGCTGGTTCACGGCATTTGGGCCAATTTATTCGGCCTTGATTAATAGAAACAGGATCGGGAAGCTCGAAAAACCCGTCATTCCCGCGTAGGCGGGAATCCAGCGCCTTGATTTTTCTGGGTTCCCGCTTTCGCGGGAACGACGAATCACGGGTAGTTCGAGGTGCAGGATAATGAGATCAATGAAGTGTGTTGCCATGGGGATGAATGTGGAGTTGTCATGCGTTTATTAGCGTGGGTTCTGGGATTAGGTGGCGTCATTCCTTTCGCGGGTTTGGCCATGGCGGCGTGGTGGGGCCCCTTGGATTGGCATTCGACCGTGATCCGGGTCTTGTCTGTCTACGCGGCGGTTATCGTATCGTTTCTCGGTGGTGTGCATTGGGGCGCTGCATTGAATCAGTCCGTTGCGGCGCGCCGTCACCTGTTGTGGGGCGTGAGCCTGTCATTGCTGGCCTGGGTGGCGGCGTTGCTGCCTTGGGGGATTATGCGTCTGTCCGTCTTTATTTTGTTGCTGTTGACTGCCTTACGTGTGGATCGTGTCTGGTTCGGCGGAATCGGCGCCTCGCTTAATTTCGGGGTGCTGCGCACGGTGCTGACCGCGTTGGCATCATTGAGTCTGCTGTTGGCCATTGGCTCTTATGCTCGGGCGGGTTTGATATGAGTGAAGTTGGCAGCAAGGTGTCCACCCTGCGCAAGTGGTTGGTGGCCGGTATTCTGGTCTGGGCGCCGCTGGCGATTACCTATTGGGTGATCAATGCGGTCATCGGCTTCATGGATAAAACCATTCTCCTCTTGCCTCCGAGTTACCGGCCCGAGGCGGTATTTGGTTTTAACATCCCGGGCGTGGGAGCGGTTCTGGCGATCATCGTTGTCCTGTTGACCGGTGCACTGGTTGCCAATTTCCTGGGTCGTAAGCTCATCGCCATGGGCGAATCGGTTTTGGAGCGGATTCCGCTGGTGCGCAGTGTGTATTCTGCGGTGAAACAGGTGATCGAAACCTTTGTCTCCCAGGATTCGCGTTCATTCCGCAAAGTGGTTATGGTGGAATATCCGCGCAAAAACTGCTGGTCGCTGGCGTTTCTGGCCGGTGATCCGGTGGGTGAAGTTCAGGATAAGACCGCACAGAAGGTCATCACAGTTTTTGTGCCGACGGCCCCGAACCCGACCTCCGGCTTTGTGATCATGGTGCCCGAGGATGAGATCATCGCGCTGGACATGTCCGTCGAGGAAGGCTTCCGTATGGTCATTTCGCTGGGTGTGGTCACACCCAAATCGCAGGCGGCAAAACCGGTACTCGCAGTACCCGAACTCGAAAAACCGCCCAGTTCCGGCTAATATGCCCGCCTTTACAGAACATGAACGGATCCACCTTATGAGTATGCGTAGCCACACGGCCGGCCAAGTTGACTTGGCTGTTTTAGATCAAGAAGTCACCCTCGTCGGTTGGGTCAATCGCCGCCGCGATCACGGTGGGGTGATTTTTGTGGATCTGCGCGACCGCGACGGCATGGTGCAGATCGTGTTCGATCCGGATGATTTGGACGTTTTTGCCAAAGCCGAAAGCCTGCGCAGCGAGTTCGTGATTCGCGTGCGCGGCAAGGTGCGCCGCCGTCCTGCCGGTACCGAGAACCCCAATATCGTCAGTGGCCAGATCGAGGTGCTGGGTCTGGGGCTGGAGATTCTCAACCGCTCCGAGCCGTTGCCCTTCCAGTTGGATGACGAGCGCGTCAGCGAAGAGCATCGCCTGCGGTACCGCTATCTTGATTTGCGTCGCCCCGAGATGCTGGCCCGCCTGAAATTGCGTCATCAGGTCACGCGTGCTCTGCGCGAGCATCTGGACAATGCCGGATTCATGGATGTGGAAACACCAGTGCTCACCCGTGCCACACCGGAAGGCGCACGTGATTATCTCGTGCCTTCACGCACGCATCCGGGCGAGTTTTTCGCTCTGCCGCAGTCGCCGCAAATCTTCAAGCAGTTGCTCATGGTGGCGGGCATCGAACGTTACTACCAGATTGTAAAATGCTTCCGCGACGAGGACTTGCGTGCCGATCGCCAGCCGGAATTTACCCAGCTCGATATCGAAACCAGCTTCCTTGATGAAGAGGAGGTGATGGCGCTGATCGAAGACATGATGCGTCATTTGTTCGCGCAAACCATCGAGCTGGCCTTACCCAATCCCTTGCCGCGCCTGACTTGGGCCGAGGCCATGCGTCGATTTGGTTCCGACAAGCCCGATCTGCGCATTCCGCTGGAACTGGTCGATGTGGGTGATCTGCTGGTCGCGGTGGATTTCAAGGTGTTCTCCGGCCCGGCCAACGATCCGCGCGGTCGCATCGCCGCCTTGCGCGTGCCGAACGGTAATTCGCTCCCGCGTAGCGCGATCGACGATTACACCAAGTTCGTTTCCATTTACGGCGCGAAGGGCCTGGCCTATATCAAGGTCAACGATGCCGCCGCGGGTCGCGAAGGCTTGCAATCGCCCATTCTCAAGTTCCTGACCGACGATGCCATCGACGGCATCATGACGCGCACAGGCGCGCAAACCGGTGACGTGGTGTTCTTCGGTGCAGACAAGGCCAAGATCGTCAACGAATCGTTGGGTGCGCTGCGGGTCAGGATCGGGCAGGACATGGGGCTGGTCGAGCAAGGTTTCCGCGCCCTGTGGGTCACCGAATTTCCGATGTTCGAGTACGACGAAAAAGAAGGTCGATATTACGCCCTGCATCACCCCTTCACGGCACCGAATCTGGACGATCTGCACCTGTTGGAAACCGATCCGGAAGCGGTTCGTTCACGGGCCTACGATTTCGTGTTGAACGGGTTTGAACTCGGCGGTGGATCGGTTCGTATTCACGATCAGACCATGCAGAAACGGGTATTCGAACTGCTGGGTATCTCGGCGGAGCAGGCGAGCGAGAAGTTCGGCTTCCTGCTCGACGCGCTCAAATTTGGCGCGCCGCCGATGGCGGGATTGGCGTTTGGTGTGGATCGAATCGTCATGCTCATGAGCGGCGCGACCTCGATTCGCGAGGTCATCGCCTTTCCGAAAACGCAGTCGGCGGCTTGTCTGCTCACCAACGCGCCGGGCGAAGTCGATGAAGCGCAACTGCGTGAATTGTCGATCCGCGTGCGCAAGCCGGTGGTCGAGAAAGCCGAATAAGTTCAGGCGGTTGGTGGTTTTTCGATAACCAACCGCCCGTTTCTGTTCCGTCGGGCTTCACATACAGGAGGCGATTATGTCTACCACACGCGATGCCGCAACCCAGATTCCTGCCGTCTTGGCCGCCCGCATTCAGGCGCTGGCCAGCCACAGCGTGCCTGCGCCCAAATTATCCCATGTACAGGAACATGAGCTGATCGAGCGCATCAAAGCCGAACTCGTTCGCCAGAATGCAGTCATGGTCGTGCATTATTACGTGGACGCCGCGCTGCAAAAGCTCGCGGATGAAACCGGCGGTCGCGTTTCAGACTCACTTGACATGGCCGCGTTCGGCGCCGCGCATTCCGCCGAGACACTGGTGGTCTGCGGCGTGCGCTTCATGGGCGAGACGGCCAAGATTCTAAGCCCAGAAAAACGTGTGCTGATGCCGACACTCAATGCCGAATGCTCGCTTGATTTGGGCTGCCCTGCCGATGAGTTTACCGCCTTCTGTGATGCGCACCCCGATCGCACCGTGGTGGTTTATGCCAACACCTCGGCGGCCGTCAAAGCGCGTGCAGACTGGGTCGTTACCAGTTCGAACGCCTTGCAGATCGTCGGCCATCTCAAAGAGCAGGGCGAAAAAATCATCTGGGCGCCGGATCGACATCTGGGGCGATACATTCAGGAAAAAACTGGCGCTGACATGCTGCTCTGGCAGGCCGATTGTGTGGTGCACAATGAGTTTGCGGGCGAGGCGCTCATCGACCTCAAGCGCCAACACCCAGACGCAGCGGTACTGGTGCATCCTGAATCGCCCAAGGCGGTGGTCGATCTGGCTGATGTGGTCGGCTCGACGAGCCAGCTGATTCGTGCGGCACATGATTTGCCGCAATCCGAAATGATTGTGGCGACGGATAATGGCATCTTCTACAAGATGCAGCAGGCCGTGCCCAGCAAAACGCTCATTGAGGCACCAACCGGCGATGGCAGCCACTGTGTTTCGTGTGCGCATTGCCCTTGGATGGCCATGAATGGCCTGCAAGCAGTTTACGACGCGCTTGTCTCACCCGATGGGCATGAGATTTTTGTGCCCGAAGCCGTGCGTGTCAATGCCGTAAAATCGCTTGATCGCATGCTGGCCTTCTCCAAGGCGCAAGGGCTGGTAACGGCGCGCAAATAATCAGTAGCGGTTCAGCTCAACCCGATTCGAGCCTGTTTGCAGCCAAATGACAATCCACTCGCGAATCGTCACCAAGCTGCAATCGGGCAAAACTAATCTCTCTTTATATTTCTGGAAGCCCCATACATGGATCAAACCATCCTGATTACCCTGACGGGCATCATCGTGACCGGTATCGGCGCGCAATGGCTTGCCTGGCGGTTGAAAGTGCCCGCGATCTTGTTCTTGCTTGGCATCGGGCTGTTTCTCGGCCCGGTCACCGGCCTGCTTAATCCGAACGCGCTGCTGGGCGATCTTCTCTTTCCGTTTGTTTCGCTAGCGGTAGCTGTCATCCTGTTCGAAGGCGCCCTGACCCTTCAGTTTAAGGAGCTCAAAGGCGTCGGCAGCGCGGTATGGTTACTCGTAACCCTGGGTGCCTTTGTAACCTGGGTGATTGCCAGCTACGCCGCGCACTATTTCGTCGGACTTGAGCCGCTGATGGCGGCGTTATTCGGCGCGATCGTAATCGTGACAGGGCCAACCGTTATTGTGCCGCTATTGAGGATTGTGCGGCCCAACAACAAGGTGTCCACCATTCTTCGCTGGGAAGGCATCATCATCGACCCGATCGGTGCGGTAGTTGCAGTGCTCGTGTTTGAGTACATTTTGATGAGCGCAACGCCAGCGCACGCAAACGCCAACCTGACTGCGGTCATCATTCCTTTTCTTGAATTAATCGGCGTCGGCATGGTGCTGGGCCTTGTTGGTGGCTATCTGCTCGGGCTGATACTCCGACGACATTTACTGCCGGAATACTTGGTCAACGTTGTCGTTCTGGCCACTGTATTGGCGGTATTTACCACATCCAACCTGATGGCTGATGAGTCAGGGCTCATCGCTGTCACGGTTATGGGTGTTTTATTGGCAAATATGCGTGCGGTGCCCTTGGCGGAGATCCTGCATTTCAAGGAATCGCTGACCATTTTGTTTATTTCAGGTCTGTTCATCCTTTTGGCCGCCCGGATCGAGCCTGCTATGTTCAGTGCCATCGGATTCAGTGCGCTGTTGGTTTTGTTTACAGTCCAATTTATCGCGCAGCCGGTCAAAGTCTGGCTAAGCACCATCGGTGCAGGGTTAAGCTGGCGAGAAAAACTCATGATCTCATGGATAGGACCGCGCGGCATTGTCGCGGCTGCCATATCCGGTCTCTTTGCATTAAAACTTAATCAACAAGGTATAGCGGGTTCTGACGTCCTTGTGCCACTCACCTTTATCATTATCTTCGGGACGGTAGTGACCGCATCGCTCACGGCGCGACCGTTGGCGAATTATCTAGGCGTGGCCCAACCCGAAGACAAAGGCGTGCTCATGGTCGGCATCAACGTGTTTTCCTGCATGCTGGCACATGCCCTCAAAAAACATGGCTATCGCGTCATTCTTACAGACAGTAATTTTGCGGACATCCGCACCGCTCGCATGGAAGGGCTTGAAACCTTCTACGGCAATGCTGTTTCGCAAGCGGCAGAGCGACGTCTTGATCTGGTGGGTATCGGTCGACTGTTCGCCGTATCCGGCGTGCCCGAAATGAACAACCTAGCTGCCATTCGCTATCGTCACGAGTTTGGCGCAGAAAACGTCTACGTACTGCAAACACCGCAGGAAAAATCTGGCTCCGATCAGCAGCGGCTATCGCATGTGTTCACCGGTCGCAAATTGTTCGGCACCGGTGTCTCGTTGGGCGACCTGATGCTGCTTATCGAGCAAAAGGCAGAAATTAAATCAACCCGTCTGACCGAAGAATTTAACTGGGAAAAGTATCAGCAAACCTATGATAAACGAGGCATCCTACTGCTTATGATCTCACCTAAAGGGATTTTGCACGTCCAAAGCGATGGCCCCATGCCAACGCCCAGCGAAGGCTGGATCATCATTGGCTTATACCGCGCGCAAACGGAAGTTGAGGCAAAACCAGATGCAGTAGAGGCCAGCGCCGCGTGAAAAAAGACTTGCACGCCCGTTTTTGGTTTGTATAATGCGCGCTCTGTGACAAACAGTAGCCCTCAAAAGCAGCTGGATGATGTGCGGGAATAGCTCAGCTGGTAGAGCGCAACCTTGCCAAGGTTGAGGTCGCGAGTTCGAACCTCGTTTCCCGCTCCACGGGTGATTAGCTCAGTTGGTAGAGCGGCGCCCTTACAAGGCGTAGGTCGGGAGTTCGAGCCTCTCATCACCCACCACATCAAATTAGCAGCGGTAGTTCAGTTGGTTAGAATACCGGCCTGTCACGCCGGGGGTCGCGGGTTCGAGTCCCGTCCGCTGCGCCATTCAATGGTTTTACAACGTCCGAAGAAGTTTTAAAACCTTAATCAAACCCGCATCCCTACTAGGTTTGCGGGTTTTTTTACGCCTATGGCGTCCTAAAACATCTCTTTACAGCCAGTGGTTCTTGACGGTATTTTTGACGGTATGACGGTGTTGATACCGTCAGCCTGTGAAAAAATACCGTCAAAGGATACCGTCATGGCACTTACAGATACCGCTATCAAGGCCTTAAAGCCCGAATCTAAGCCGTACAAGGTTACGGATGAGAAAGGGCTTTATTTATTCGTCACACCAGCCGGGGGCAAGTTGTGGCGGCTTGATTACCGCTTTGAAGGTAAACGAAAGACGCTGGCTCTTGGTGGGTATCCCGACGTAAACCTGAAACAGGCCAGGGTATACCGCGACGAAGCCCGCCAACTCATTGCCAACGGCACCGACCCCGCCGAACTGCGGAAGGCGGAAAAAACCACCATAACTGAGTCAAGGCGAGAGGAGGCCGAAGCTGTAAAGATCGAAGCCATGATTCAGGCGGGCGAGGCTTTGCCCGGTTCGTTCGAGGAAATTGGTGATGAGTGGGTGAATATGTACCTTGCCGACAAATCGGAAAAATACCGGAACAAGGTTATCAACCGGCTGAAGGCGGAGGTTTACCCCTACCTTGGCCGGGCGCCTGTCGCTGATGTGACTGCACCCATGGTATTAAAGGTTTTGCAGCGGATTGAAGCACGCGGAATCATCGAAAGTGCCCACCGGGTAAAGCAAAACATTGGGCAAATTCTGCGTTATGCAATTGCCACAGGTCGCCGGGAACTGTTCGACGTGACAATGGCGCTGAACAAAGCCATTGCCCCCATGCCGAAAGACAAAAACCATGCGGCACCGACCGAACCCAAGGACATCGCCCCACTGCTGCGCATCATGGCCGGTTATCGTGGATCACCAATTACCCGTGCCGCGCTAACCATTGCCCCCTGTGTGTTCGTGCGTATTGGTGAACTCAGGCACATGCAATGGGCAGATATTGATTTTGAAACGTTTGAATGGCGATACACCGCCAGCAAGACAGGGCAGGAGCATATCGTGCCTCTTGCTCGGCAAGTGGTCGCGGCCCTGATCGAGTTGCAGCCCCTCACAGGCCACTCACGCTACGTTTTCACTGGCGCACGGAGTGACACCCGCCCCATGAGTGAAAATACCGTCAACGGGGCGCTGAAGCGCCTAGGCATCGACACACAAACCGAACTGACCGGCCACGGCTTCCGAGCAATGGCGCGCACGGTATTAGAAGAAGTCCATAACTTCAGGCCCGAAGTCATCGAGCTTCAGCTTGCCCATGCCGTCCGTGATCCACTGGGCAGGGCATATAACCGCACCAAGCATTTAGAAACCCGCAGGAAGATGATGCAGGTGTGGGCGGATTATCTGGATGAGCTGCGTGATTCTAAGAATGTGATTCAGGGCAATTTCGGTATGGTGGGATAGCGATGGTATCCCGAATTCCTGTATATCATTGTTAGGGATGCAATGGGGCACCTCGAAAAACCTCAGTCATGCAATTTTGGGTAAAATTCTCCCATGTGATTGTTTGCGGAGCCGACTGGGATGAAAAAGCGTAGTGCCATTAAGACGGACCTGTTTGCTGATACCCATCACCGAGATAAGCTTGACACGTTGGGCGACCCCTTGGCAGAAATCGAAGCCTGCATCGACTTTGCCGCCCTGGCGGCAGAAGTCGATCGCATTGCGCCGCGGCCCGTCAGTGTTCAAGGCGGTCGTCCGCCGTACCCGACCGAGACCATGGTGCGCATTCTGGTCTTGAAACGCCTGTACAACCTGTCCGACGAACAGATGGAATACCAACTGCTTGACCGCATGAGCTACAAGCGCTTCTGTGGTCTGTCCCAGGCAACCAACATCCCTGATCGCACCACCGTGTGGACCTTCGAGAACCGGATCGGCGAAGTCGGAGCCCAGGTCATCTTTGATGGCGTCACCACACAACTCTTGAAGAAGGGCTTTATCGCCCGTGGTGGCCAGATCATTGATGCTACGCTGGTGCCAGCGCCGAAGCAGTCTTTTTCCAAGGAAGACAAGGAACAGCTCAAAGCGGATGCGATGCCGGCCGACTGGCAACCGGGCAAGCGCCGTCAAAAAGACCTGGATGCGACCTGGACCAAAAAGCATGGCAAGAGCCAGCACGGCTACAAGCTTTCAGTGAATGTTGACAAGAAGCACAAGTTCATCCGCAAAATCGTGACGGACACGGCCAGTACCCACGACAGTCAGCATTTCGATGCAGTGATCGATCCGGCCAATACGAGTCGGGATGTCTACGCTGATCGGGGTTATCCGTCCGAAGAACGCGAACAATGGCTCAAGGCAAATGGATACCGGAACCGGATTCAGCGTAAGGGCAAACGGAACAAGCCGTTATCCGAAGCTCAACAGGGACGCAACCATCGCATCGCCAAAACACGCGCCAGGGTCGAGCATGTGTTCGGTGCCATTGAGCAGATGGGGGGCAAGCTGCTGCGCACCATTGGTCAGGCGCGGGCAAACTTTGCGATGACAATGATGGCGGCCTGCTACAACCTGAAGCGGCTGGCGTATTTCCAGCGAGTGGGCATCACGGCTTTCTGACGCCAGAAATGGTTAGAATAGCCGATACCCGAGGCGATTCGAGGTAAAAACGGGGCGGCATCGTCGGAAAAGCGGTGTTTTGCCTGAGAGATTGAACAGAATTCGGTCGCTGTCATCATTGCGCGCCGGGATTCATTGAAAACCTCGGGTTATTCGAGGTGCCCTATATTGGCCGAGAAAAAATTAACTTTCTGTCCGGTTTGAGTTGACCACTACAATTCGCCGGGTGGGATGGTGTGTTTCCGAATGGTTATATCCATGGCTGCACTTTATTGCGGTTGGTTTTGTCATTGTATTTATTCGATAATATCCAGAGTTGTCCAATAGCATTTTTCTGATTATATCCATTTTGTTATTAGTGACTTAGCCTGTTTATCCTGATGCCAATCAAGACCAAATTCCTTGGCTTGTGCTGTTATCAGGGTGAATGCAGATGAACACAATCAGTTGGGTATTTCTTGTCGTTGTTGGTAAGGAGCAAGGTGTAATTCGGCTGGCGCCGAATTCAACCCTTCGGTCGCTAACGCTCCCTTCGCCCCCGTTCGCTGACGCTCAGGGGGTTGCTTCGCCCCTTCCGACCACGCCCCCCGGGGCTGTCGGTTTTGGTTTTGGCGGAGGTCTATGATGATGACCATTGATCAAACCAAAACCAGTCGTCGCCCACGTCGGGGTCATGTCTTGGCTGAGTCTGACCGTCGCCGCCATAAGGTGATGACACGGGTCAATGATGCGGAACTTGCCGAAATCGACGCCCGTCGCGGCCTATATGATCGCGGTGAGTTTTTGCGTATGTCCTTGTTCGGGATGAAACAGGCAAGACCTCGGCCTACGATTATCATCCCGGCATTGAATCAGACGGCATGGCTTGTGCTGTCCCGATCAGCTTCCAACCTCAATCAGCTCTCCCGTCATCTGAATGAGGCTGGTCTTCAAGTGGCCGACTTGCCGCAAATCATCATCATGCTGACTCAATACCGTGATGCCTTGATCGGCGCCCGGCTGCCCGAGGATCAAGACGATGAAAGCTAAGGTCACTCGTGGCACTGGGTTTCGTGGGGTATTGGACTATGCACTGGATACCGGCAACCAGAAGGGCAAGAACCCGGAGATTGTCGGTGGCACCTTGACGTCGGGCAGCGCCAGAGCCATGTCAGACCAGTTTGCCGTCACCCGACGCCTGCGACCGGATATCAAGTCTCCGGTATGGCACGCCTCCCTGGCATTACCGGAAGGAGAGCGGCTTTCATCCGAACGATGGTCATCTATTGCTGATGACTTCATGCAAGAGATGGGATTTCCATCAGAATCTCTATACACGGTCATTCGGCACAACGACACCAAGCACGACCACATCCACATCATCGCCAGTCGAGTCAGCCTTTCTGGCGGACTCTGGCATGGGCAATGGGAAGTATATCGAGCGATCAGGGCCACCCAAGTTCTGGAGCGCATCCATGGTCTGACCCTGACACCTGGTTTGGGTGAACCAAAAGATGAAAAGACCCTGACCAAAGGTGAAATCGAACAAGCACTACGCACTGGGGCAGAAGCCCCACGCCAGCGGCTTCAGCGCCTGGTCAAGGAAGCCGCCCAGGGCAAGCCAACCGCCGTCATGTTTGCCGAACGGTTGGAACTGGCTGGAGTGGGCGTGCGTTTCCAGATACAGAAAACCGGCATTACCGGCGTGAACTATGAACTTGATGGTCTTGCGTTCAAGGGGCAATCCCTAGGCGATTCCTACAAATGGTCGAAATTCTCGAAAAAATATGGAGTCAGTTATGAGCAAGCTAGAGACAGTGAAAGCCTTGAACGATACACAACCGCAATTGCAGATCGTACAGGCCGTGATGAACTTGGAAACGCAGGCAGAAGCCTTGAGGTCGATGCTGGGTTCGTTACCCCAAGCAGTAGCAGAGCAGACAGCCGAAGCACTGGAGCCGTTGGCGAAGCTGAGGGCGGAGGTCATTCAAGTTCTGACCGCTTACGACAAAGTGACCGCAGCACAGCGCCAGACACTGGAGGAATTGACTCAGCAGATGAGTACCAGCGCAGCGGCAGCATTCGAGCAGAAGGCCGCGAAGCTGGACAAAACAATCTCCGACCTGTCACGGAGTCTGTCGGGGCTGAAATCGAGCATCGACACGATGGCGAAGACCGCACAGAACATCGAGACGATCCCGGATCAACTCAAGAAATCAGCGCAAGCCATGACAACCACGGCGAACGAACTGAGCGCGGCGGCGAGATCGACACGACCGAAGATTTGGCGTCAGACACTGGGACTGATCTTAGCCAGCGCAATCGGTGGGATTCTGGTGCTCACTGGGCAAGTCGCTTTAAACAGGCTTCTGCCGCCAAGCGGCGTGCAACAGGCGGCGGACTGGGTAAACGTGCTATTAAGCAAAGCGACGCCAGAAGAACGCGCGTTACTGAGCAAGATCGTCAATCGGCCCGCGAACTAGACCCGACCGCTTACCTCGGAGCTAACGGTTACGATGTGAAACACGAAGGTCGACATCGGAGCGTCAGGCTGCATGGTGATGAGGTGTACCGAGTTACCCAGAGGCAGGATGGGCATTGGGTCTGGTGTGATCTGTACGGCAACAACGGTGGCGACAATATCGACCTCGTGCGTGAGATCGAGCCAGGCACCGGATTCGCGGAGGCTGTTTTCCGCCTTGCTGGCGCGCCGACTGTCGGGCCAAAGCGCCGTCCGCCTGCCGAACCCAAGCGCCCACCACCGCGACTGCCTAAGCAGGAAGTGGCAAGTCGGGCACTAGGGCGAGACTACCTGATTAATGATCGGGGGATTAGCATGGACACCATTGAGCATGCCGAGCAATGCGGCATGCTGCGCTATGCCAATGGCGGGGTTTTGTTTGTTGGCTATGATCAGGCAAGTACGCCACAAAACATCACCCGCCGAGCGATTGAATCTGCCGACCCCATGCAGAAGCGTGATTTGCGCGGCAGTGACAAGCGATATCCGCCGATTCTGCCGGGTGATCCGTCAACAGTCTGGATTGTCGAGGGCGGCTCTGATGCGCTGGCCCTGCACGATATCGCCAAACGTCAGGGCCGGCCACAACCTACCGTCATTGTCTCAGGCGGAGCGAATGTGCGCAGCTTTTTGGAGCAGGTAGAAGTACAGGCGATCTTGAAGCAAGCGGAACGCGTGACCATTGCCGGAGAAAATGAAAGGGACGAAGCAACGCAGAAGCGAACTGATGAGGCGCATCAGAAACAAGTGCAGCGCGTGAAAGAAATTACAGGACGTGCGGTTAAATCATGGACGCCGAAGCAGTATCTGGGTAAAGATCTTGCGGAAATGAATTACCGACAACAACCCGAACTGATGCCTGTGCAATTGATAAATCTAGACCAGCGGGCGGAAACAAAGCCATCACAAGTAATAGAAGGTGATTTGATACTGGGCCAATGAGCAAAAAGCCCAACATCCACGGTCAACGAGGGCTTTGTTGGGCTTTGATGCCTGATTTTGCCCAGCATCAGAGATGAGATGCTGGGCTTACGGGGCTTAACGGCGATCATCCAGCCATTGCTGGACCTCTGATCTTCGCCATCCGACCGCTCGAACGCCGAGTTTCACGGGTTGCGGAAAAATCCCAGCACTGACCCACAGATAAATGCTCGATCGGGATGCGCCGGTAATCCGGAGCACATCGTGCAGGCGTAAAATACTATCCATTTCTGCCCCAGGGGCATATTTCTGACACATGATTGAAAAGTCTCATTTTTAGGGGTTAAAAATGAGGCGGTACCGACCAGAAAACCAGACTCACGCATTTGCATAGCGAACTGCTAGCGCGTAGAATGTACCCAGAGTGTTGTTAAGACACTTCCGGTGTTGTCTGCCGGTTAAACAAGTGACATTGAGCAGCTAAACTCAAACTCTTTCCGACCGCCTCTCGCGTGTCTCGGAGCAGCCCGTCAGGTACTAGTAATACCGAACGGGCTTTCTTTTTTGGAAAGAACTTTCCGGGACAAGTGTCATTTTAACAGATTCACTCATGCCAACTCGTTTTCACGAAAAACGCGCTTTTTTATACAGAACCGTTCACTGCTCGATGAGAAGTGAACGAGTCAAGTTCGGATGACAGGTTTGGATTGGTCTGGATGCCTCTGTAGCGTCTGTCTGGTGACGGTATATTTGACGGTATCTTCAGAACATGAACCTGGAGACCCGCATTGATGCTTTGGATGTGACGCCCGTCAGCGCGCCAATCGATGGTCACACGCGAGTGTGCCTTAATCAAACCCGCATCCTTGCATTGGGATGCGGGTTTTTTTTGATTCAAGATAAAGCGTCGCCGAAAAAAGACGGCGTGTTTCTCGCACCTTTAGATTGCCTGTCTTATTATTGTAAGAGAAATTTTTCCGCGCATTGCTATCGATGCCCTTGCCCATTCGTCTTTGCCTCACACGGCTGGAAACGGTTTGGGGCTGGCGGCTCTGTGGTTTCTGCTTCAACTAACTGAGGAATTGATATGTCCCAGCAAAATACATCGACTCAAGGCGTTTCCGAAGATTCATCGCGTTTTTCACGCGTTGCCATCGTAACCGGTGCCACGTCGGGGATCGGTGAAGCAACGGTCAGGAAATTTGTGCAGAGTGGTTACGGGGTGATTGGTAATGCGCGCAGTGCCGATAAGCTTGAGGCGCTGGCTGTCGAATTGGGCGATGCCTTTTTTGGCGTGGCGGGCGATGCGGGAGATGCTTCGGTGATCGATCAGCTTCTGGATGCCGCCCAAGCTTATTTCGCGCGCCCGGCGGATATTGTGGTGGTCAATGCCGGGCGTGGACTGGGCGGATTGATGACCGAAGTTGATCTGGCGGAGTACGAACAAGTGCTCAAGCTCAATGTGTTGGGGGCTGCGTTGTTGATGCAGAAGGCGGCGCAGGCGCTGGTTGAGAAACAGGCCGCAGATTTTCCTCGACAGGCGGCTGATATCGTTGTGATCGGCTCGGTCGTTGGGCGCAACATTTCACCGTTCAGTGCCGTCTATGGCTCGACCAAGTTCGCCGTGCAGTCGCTGGCCGAAGGATTGCGGCGTGAGGTGGGCAAGAAAGGTGTCCGTGTGACGGTGATTGAGCCGGGCATCGTTGTGAGTGGATTTCAGGATGCCGCAGGCTACGACGATCATCTGGTGGATAAATTCAATACGGATTTCGGGCCATTGCTGTACGGAGCGGATATCGCCAATGCGATTGATTTCGTTGTGGCCCAGCCGTCGCACATCCACATTAACGAGTTGATGATTCGCCCGACACGACAGGATTATCCATAATTTTGGGTTTGTTTTCGGCACTGAATTCCCGAGGGTTTTTTGGGGAGAAGAAAGGGCTGGCGCAAATTGAGTGCCTGAGTATGTAAATTGGTTATGATGATGCGATTTAACTGATCTTCAGGCTTTAGAATGAAGATCACAGAAGACCGATTGTGCCGCGAATTAAGTCGCTCGGCGCATTGATAACAAGGAATCGTCCTGATTCATGACCAGCCCTGCAGACACTTTTCTCGATCTGTCCACATCCGTTCTGCGGGACCTTGTGGCTGGCCAGTCGCCGAAGGATCTTGCTGCGCGTATTTGTCTTCGGATAGAGCAGATGCGCCCGGGAAGAATCGCCAGCGTCATGTGGGCGGGCGACGGCGACGAAAGGCTGCACGTGTTTGCCGCACCCAGCGCGCCTCAGGGGCTTATTGATCAGCTCGATGGCTTGACGCCCGGTGCGCATGCCGGTTCATGTGGCAGCGCGGCTCATTCCGGAGTACCCGCCTTGGTGTCCGATATCGAAACGGACAGTCGTTGGGATGATTTGCGCCCGCTGGCGCAGCAATGGCATCTTCGTTCCTGCTGGTCTTTACCTCTGTTCCATAATGATCGGTTGCTGGGCACCTTTGCCTTGTCCGGGATGGTTTCGGATGTGCCTACGGATGACGATATCCTGCTGCTTCAGTTTGCGGCGACGCTTGTCAGTGCCCTGTTGCATCACGAGTATCAGATGATGCAACGCCAGCGGTTGACCGATCAGAAAAGCCGCTTGATCGATTTCAATCACATGTTGGCGAAGGTAAACCAGAAGATCGTTTCGGTCGAGAGTGAGCGAGAACTGTTGCAACCGCTCTGTGATCTTGCCGTGCGCTACGCCCATCTGAAGCTGGTTTTGCTCGCTCGCCCCGATGAAACCCTCCGATTCCGCTTTCTGGCCGCCTCAGGGGCGACCGGCTATACCGACGGTTTGTACATTTCAGCCGACCCCGATTTGCCGGAAGGGCAGGGTACGATGGGTCGAACCTGGCGTTCGGAGCAAGCCTATTTCAATACTTCTTTCGAACATTCCGAGTTTTTGCAGCCGTGGCAATCGAGGGCGCGTCAATTCGGGTTGAAGGCAACCGCCACATTGCCTGTTTTACGCGGCGGTAAAATGTTCGCCGTGCTGGCCGTTTATCACGCAGAACCCGATGTCTTTGATGGGCCATTGCAGGATGTACTTCGAGAACTGGCTTTGAGCATATCGCGTGGGCTGGATCGGCTGGATGCCCGGAAGCTGCAAAACGCTCTGTTCAACAACGCGTTTGTTGGTGTATTTCTGGTGCAGGGTCGAGTGATCAAAAGCTGTAATCCCCAGGCAGCGCACATGTTCGGTTACAGCCTTGACGACATGGTGGGGATGCCGGTTCGGGATTTTTTTGCCAGCGATATTGAATATGCCCGTCTAGACAAAGCCTTTTCCAAAATGAGCAAATCGCAGGTCGTGCAACGGCAATCGATGGTTTGTGTGCGTCGGGACAGGAAATTGTTGCAATGTGATGTCTCGGGTCGAATGTTTATCGATAACGAGGGCGAACATAGCGTTTGGACTGTTCTGGATGCGACCGAGCGTGAGACGCAGGCACAACGTTTGCACCGTATTGCCGGTTTCCGGGAGCTATTATCAGAGCTCAATCAGTTCAGTGCCGATCCGGCCAACATGCAGCAAGTCAAAGACCATGATTTGTACGACTTTGTCTGCCAAGTCCTGAGTCAGAACAATGCGCTGAAACTGGTCTGGATCGGTTCGCCGCTGCCAGGTGGCGGCGGTTTTGATGTTCTTGCATCCTCGGGCGAGCTGAATTGGCATTCGGATTGTCTCCCCATGCAGAGTGAGCAGCCGTTGTCTTCCGGAAAATTGATGAGAGAGCATACGGCTCAGCGCTGCTGGCACGAAAATCAAACCATACTCCTCACATACGAGATCCCTTCGACAGATGGTCGAGGGGGGCAAAGTGTTGCGCGAAGTACCGTTTCCTTGCCGATTCATATAGATGGCACACTGACGGCGGTGCTTACGATATGCGGTCACAGTGAAGACATCCTCGATCAGGACGCTATTTCATTTTTTGATAACCTCGTGCTGAATATCGAGCGTGGTTTGCAGAACATCCGGCAGCGCAACCAGATCATGCGCCTGCAAGGCTTGTATCGTGCGCTCATGCAGCAGGCAGACGTTGTGCTGCGCGCGCAAACAGTGCCCGATATGCTCTTTGGCACCTGCGAAAAACTGGTACAAGAAACCCCTTTTAATGCCATCTACTTGAGAAAGCCAAATGCCGATGGCGTCATGGATGTCCTCGCTTCTACCGGTAGTGGCGCCGCAGCGTTGCAAAATGTCATCTCAGTGGTGGCCGAGGATGCACGAGATCAGCTTATCGTGCGCGCATGGCTGACCCAGAAAACAGCCATTGAAAATGATTTGTTGGGTAACGCGCGCCTCGCGGAATACCATCCGTTTCTCAGAGCGCATCGGTGGCATTCAGCATTGGTCACGCCCGTAAGACGCGGCGGAGAGCTATGGTCGGTTATGGGCTTTGTCTGTGAAGATCATGACGTCTTCGATCCTCAAACCGTCGAGCTGTGTGAACGGGTAGCCGAACTGTTGGGGCGTGGTTTGGATGAATTGGACAACAAACAGCGTCTCGTTTCACTTCAGTCCGAAGAGGCTTATCGCGCCCGACATGATCGCCTGACCGATCTGCCCAACCGCTTCGCCCTGGAGCAATATTTACCTCAAGCGCTTGCACGGTCTAAAAAGAATGGTCGGATGCTGGCGCTTGGGATGATGGATCTGGATGATTTCAAACCAGTCAACGATCAGTTCGGGCATGAAACGGGTGATCGCCTTTTAAGAGAGCTGGCGGGGCGCTTGCGTGCACGTCTGCGCGCGCAAGATTTCCTGGTGCGTCTGGGTGGGGATGAATTCGTCGTCGTGATCGGCGATATCGATCCGGATCATGCCATAGCCCATCTGCAATTGGCGCTCAGCCGTCTGCACGAAGCGGTTGAAGAAGGTTTTGAAGAAGGTTTTGAAGTAGCCCCGGATCGGTTCGCAACCGTTGGTTTGTCCGGTGGGTTCGCCCTATACCCGAAGGACGGTGAGGATGGCGACACCCTGCTGCGCAAGGCCGACGCCACCATGTATCAGTCTAAAACGCGGAAAAATACCCGAGCGCAGTGGTGGCAGTTGTTCGATCAGGAAGGCATTGTTTGACTCCATTCCTTCTGTTTTGTACAAGGGCATTTCGAAATACCCGTGATTCGTCGTTCCCGCGAAAGCGGGAACCCAGAAAAATCAAGGCGCCAGATTCCCGCCTACGCGGGAAAGACTGGTTTTTCGAGATACCCGTGATTCGTCGTTCCCGAGAAAGCGGGAACCCAGAAAAAACAAGGCGCTGGATTCCCGCCTGCGCGGGAATGACTGGTTTTTCGAAATACCCGTGATTCGTCGTTCCCGCGAAAGCGGGAACCCAGAAAAATCAAGGCGCTGGATTCCCGCCTACGCGGGAATGACTGGTTTTTCGAGCTACCCGTGATTCGTCGTTCCCGCGAAAGCGGAAACCCAGAAAATCAAGGCGCTGGATTCCCGCCTACGCAGGAATGACTGGGTTTTCGAGCTTCCCCCTGGTATCTGATACTGGTTTTTGGTTTATCACCCCAGATTAAACCGCTATCATGCCGTCTTTCGTTCAATAAGAATCCCGTATGAATTCCCGTTCCGGTGATACCCGATCCGATATCGTTCGCGCGTTGGCCAACATGCCCGCCGCGTTGTTTCTTTCTTGGAGTGATACCAAAGCACGCTACAAGCGCAGCATGCTGGGGCCGTTCTGGCTCACACTCGGCACAGCTATTGGTGTCGGGGGTTTGGGCTTCGTTTGGAGCACCCTGTTCAAGATGGACAAGGCGCAGTTCATTCCGTTGCTCACCGTGGGTTTGATTCTCTGGGGGTTTATTGCCGGAATCATCACCGAAAGCAGTCAGGTATTTGTGCAGAACGCGCAGCTTATTCGCAATGTGCAATTGCCGATGTTCTTTCATCCGTTGAAACTCATTTTGCGGCACCTGATTAACCTGGCGCATAACGCTGTCGTGATTGTTATCGTGTTCCTCATTTACCCGCCGGAATGGCACTGGAGTGCGTGGCTGGCGTTGCCTGCCTTTTTGCTGACTGTTCTTAATTTAAGTTGGATGAGCTTGTTTGTCGGCATGTTCGCCGCTCGATATCGCGATACCGAAACGGCCATCACCAACTTCATGCCGCTACTGTTTTTCATGTCGCCGGTATTGTTCAAAGCCGAGCAACTGGGCGTGGGTAGCTGGATTGTTTGGCTCAACCCGTTCAGCTATTTCATTTCAACCGTGCGCGATCCGCTGCTGGGGCACCCGAGCCCGTGGTTCGTCTGGCCGGTGCTTTTGGGTATGACCGTGATCGGCTGGCTCGTGACCCTCTGGCTGTTTCACACCCGCCGCACCCGCATCCCGTATTGGATTTAACCCATGGCGCATCTAATTTTCGAGCATGTATCGATCCGATACCCCATCTATAACGCGCGCGCGCAATCGCTGCGGCATCAATTCATGCGGATCGCCACCGGTGGGAAAATCGCCGCAGAAGCAGGGCAAACTGTCGCGGTCACCGCACTGGATGATGTCAGCTTCGAGTTGAAAAGTGGCGATTCGATCGGCTTGATCGGCCATAACGGTGCCGGTAAAAGCACGTTACTGCGCACCATGGCAGGCATTTACACACCGGATAGCGGGCGAGTAATCCGCGAAGGCCGCACGGCAACAGTGCTGGAAATCGGTTCGGGCATGGACCCCGAGTTGTCCGGTTATGAGAATATCCTGCGTATGGGCATGCTCATGGGTATTCCACTCAAGGAAATGCGCACGAAAATACCGGATATCGAGGAATTTACCGAATTGGGTGATTTTCTCAGCCTGCCCGTGCGTACCTATTCGTCCGGCATGACCATGCGGCTCATGTTCGCCGTTGCTACCAGTGGCCAGCCGGAAATCCTGCTGGTCGATGAAATGTTCGGCACGGGCGATGCCGGGTTTCAGGAAAAAGCCAAAGCCCGCATGCGTGATCTGATCGCGAATGCCGAAATTTTCGTGTTCGCCTCGCACGATCACAAACTTCTGGGGGAATTGTGTGATCGGGTATTCGAGTTGAGCCATGGCAAAGTAATCGTGGCTACAGATTTTAATAAAAAAGAGAATTGATCCGATGATCTATCCATTCATATTAAGTGGCGGCGCAGGCACCCGTTTGTGGCCCGCTTCACGCAAGGCATTCCCCAAACCGTTTATGCCCTTGGTCGATGGGCAGACCCTGTTTGATAAAACGATTGAACGGATCAAACAGCTTCCCTCTGCCGGGCCGTTGACCGTAATCACTAATGAATCGCTCCGTTTCCTCACGGCGGATGCTCTGCGTGGCTCTGTAGCCAAACAGCCACGTTTATTGCTGGAACCAACCGGGAAAAATACGGCAGCAGCAATTGCTTTGGCCGCACTGGATTTGCAAATTCGTGCAGGCTCTGACGCATTGATGCTCATCTTGCCAGCAGATCATCTGATCGCGGAAGTTGGCGCATTTTCCGAGGCCGTTCAAGTGGCGGAAAACGTCGCTAATCAAGATTGGTTGGTCACCTTTGGGATCACTCCGCAATCACCGGAAACCGGCTTCGGTTATATAGAGCGTGATGCGCAACCACTCGCTCTTGAAGAAGGTGTCGCTTATCGCGTTCGCAAGTTTGTTGAAAAACCGGATCGTGAGACGGCTCAAGCGTATATCGACTCAGGTCGCTACTCCTGGAATGGCGGCATGTTCTGCTTCAAGGTCAGCACGATCCTCGCCGAGTTCGAACGCCATGCGCCCGAGTTGCTCGCGGCTTGCCAGGTCGCGGTTGAGCATGCCAATCAGATACACGTGGCCGGAATGGACATGGTTGAATTCAAGGCAGATGATTTTGAACGAATGGCGGATATCTCAATTGATTACGCCATCATGGAGCGCTCCGAGCGCGTTGCCGTTGTTGCCGCCGATATGGGTTGGTCCGACATCGGTTCCTGGACAGCTTTTGCCGATGCGTCCCCTTCTAATGCCGAGGGTAATGTATTTGATGGGGAAGTGATCGCTATCAACACAAATAACTGTCTTGTTCGTAGTCCGCATCGCCTCGTGGCGACCGTGGGTGTCGAAAATCTAATTGTGGTTGATACGCCCGACGCATTGTTAATCGCCCACAAAGATCACGCTCAAGACGTGCGCGACGTGGTAGCCGAACTCAAGGCGCGCGGTCATGAAAGCCATCTTCTTCACCAAACCGTACACCGCCCTTGGGGCACCTATACCGTGCTTGAAGAAGGCGAGCGTTTCAAAATGAAGCGCATCGAAGTCAAACCCGGCGCAACGCTCTCCTTGCAGATGCACCATCATCGCAGTGAGCACTGGATTGTCGTTAACGGCATGGCGCGCGTCACCAATGGCGACAAGGTGTTTTTATTGAATACCAATGAATCTACATTCATTCCCGCAGGGCATATGCACCGATTGGAAAACCCCGGTGTGATCAATCTGGTGATGATCGAAGTGCAAAGCGGCGATTACTTGGGTGAAGACGACATTGTCCGCGCGCAAGACAACTATGGGCGCTCTTGATATGGACTTGACTTGCTTCAAAGCCTACGACATTCGCGGCCAAGTGCCCGCGCAACTCGATGCCGAACTCGCCTACCGTATCGGGCGCGCGTTTGTTGATGAAATCAATCCCGGCACCGTCGTGGTCGGATACGATGTGCGCCTCGAAAGCCCCATGCTGGCCGAAGCCTTGATGCGCGGCATCACCGAGGCGGGCGCTGATGTCATCGACATCGGCCTGTGCGGCACCGAAGAAGTCTATTTCCAGACCTTTCACCGCGAAGCGCAAGGCGTAGGCGGCGGCATCATGGTTACCGCCAGCCACAATCCCAAGGGCTACAACGGCATGAAGCTCGTGCGCGAAGGCGCGCGCCCCGTTAGTGGCGACACCGGCCTGTTCGCCATCCGCGACAGCATCGCAAATCCCCCCTCTTCCCTCGCGGGAGAGGGGGGGCTTCGCCAGCTTCGCGTTGGGGGTGATGAGTGGCGTCATGATGCTCGTGCGGATTCAACCCCCTCTCCCCTAGTGGGAGAGGGATGGGGTGAGGGGGAAAACACACCAAAGCCACACGGCAAAATCACCACCGACACCAATAAAGCCGCCTACATCCAACATCTGCTCGGCTACATAGACCACCGCGCCCTCAAACCGCTCAAAATCGTGGCCGACCCCGGCAATGGCGGTGCCGGCCCAGTCATGAGGCTGTTGGAAAAGCATCTGCCGTTCGATATTCACTACATTCACGAACAGCCGGACGGCAACTTCCCAAACGGCGTCCCCAACCCGCTCTTGCCCGAAATGCGCGACGCGACCTCACAGGCTGTTATCGAACAAGGCGCTGATCTCGGTATCGCTTGGGATGGCGACTTTGATCGTTGCTTTTTGTTTGATGCCAAAGGCCGTTTCATCGAAGGTTATTATCTGGTTGGCTTGCTGGCCGAAACCCTGCTTGCCAAGCATCCCGGTGGAAAAATCATTCACGACCCGCGCCTGACTTGGAACACCATCGAGCAAGTAGAACAGGCGGGCGGCATCCCCATCCAGTCCAAAACCGGCCACGCCTTCATCAAGCAGATCATGCGCGAGCAAGATGCCATTTACGGCGGCGAGATGAGCGCGCATCACTACTTCCGTGATTTCGGCTACTGCGATTCAGGCATGATCCCATGGCTACTTATCACCGAGCTCATGAGCAAAACCGGCAAAACGCTCGCCGAATTAGTGGATGAACGCATGGCGGCTTACCCCTGCAGCGGTGAAATCAATTATCGCATCGACGATGTACAGGGCACCATTGACCGCGTATTGGCTCACTTCTCCCCCATGAACCCCAAAATTGATCGTACAGATGGCGTTAGCGTGGAGTTCGACGATTGGCGATTTAACTTAAGAGGTTCAAATACCGAGCCGCTGCTGCGACTGAATGTTGAGACTCGTAGTGATTCCTTGCTTTTGGAAAGGCAGATTTCAGTAGTCGAAAATTTAATTGGGAAGGATTTTTAATGCAAGAAAGTCAGGAGCCAATCTTCATCCATTCCCTATTTCGTTCTGGAAGTACTTGGATTTTTGATCGATTTCGGCGTGCCGGCACGAATTATTGGTGTTATCAGGAGCCATTTAATGAAATTCTCTCTCAGTTAAAAGATAGTCCTGAAACTGTTCTTGAAATTCATGAGAGTACAAGTTCTGTTTTACGGCACACGAAACTCGATAAACCTTATTTCTACGAATTTCATGCAATTCGTGAACACATTGGCGATAGCTTTCAGAAATGCATCAGTTATGACAGCTTTTTCGATACTACAATATGCTCACAATTTGACGAATACACAGAT
Organism: Halothiobacillus neapolitanus c2; assembly: GCF_000024765.1. GTDB lineage: Bacteria > Pseudomonadota > Gammaproteobacteria > Halothiobacillales > Halothiobacillaceae > Halothiobacillus > Halothiobacillus neapolitanus. The sequence goes on from NC_013422.1 coordinate 520,697, forward strand.
ATCCTGATTTGTCATGCGAAGGGGCGGCCAGTGCTCCAATGCTGCCGATCATTCGGTCGTTTACCACACTTGAAACGAAAATTTGGCGGGGTACATATTTACCTATGGCGCAATCCATGGGATCAATGGTGGTCTTACCAGGTCAATGGTTATTTCGATACCGTGAATCTCGCCATTATAAATGCCATCAATCCACCGCCAATTATCGCCCTCTTGCGTTCAGAGTTGTGCTTAGAAGAGGTTAGGAATAGTCGATTTGATCAAGAGTTTCAATGTTTTCAGCAGGTTGCCCTAGATGCCAAGAGTCGGTATTTGATCTTTTATGTTCTTTGGTTCTATAGCCTCATCGAGAACAAACAACTTTCTGATTTTGATATCAATATAGATCGACTCAGTGTTGATCCTGATTATCTGCAATCGATCTCTGACGTTCTTCTGGGTTTTGGCATACACGGGGTTGATCTTTCTGATTGTCATATCCCAATGGCCGTTTACACGGAAGAAGATCGCGCATTTTTCGAACCAATCGAGGATCTTGCCCATCAACTATTTGCGCGCGTGTATGACTCGGGCACTTTGTCTCAGGCGCTGCATTGGCAGCATGAATATCGGCCGAAAGGTATTGTTGAAGAGGGAAAATTGATTCGAGACGCTTCGAAGGCTCGTATGGTGGCACTTCGCTTTGCCGATACTGCATCTCAAGTGAATAAGCGCGCTAATCATCAGGAGGCCGGGGCTGTATACAACTTAACTAGTTGCCGGGAAGCTCTATTACGCGCTGAACAAGTAAGTAGTTTCGCCGTGGATTGTAATGATGAGTTGTATCGAGTTTACCAAAGCAATTCGTGGAAAATTACAAAGCCATTGCGTTGGATTAACAGGAAGTAGCGCGGACTTGGCCGTTGAGACGTTCTTTTTCAACATGGCTTGCCATACTTCGCGCCCCTTTTAAATTTTAGAAATAGTGAATAGGTGATCTAAATGACCACTACTGCCATCTTCACGGTTGTTAGTAATAATTATCTGCATTTTGCAAGAACCTTGCTGAAAAGTGTTGCGGAGCAACACCCAGAGGCGAAGCGTTATTGCGTCATCGTCGATCGAGATTTGAGCCATGCTCATGAATTGAGCGATGAGTTCGAAACGATTCCGATGAGTGCGATCAACCTACCTGATGGCGACAGTTTTTTTTATCAGTACACCGTTCTGGAGTTGAATACGGCAGTAAAGCCATGGGCGATGCAGCATCTTCTAAAAGCTGGTCACGACGAGGTAATCTACATTGACCCGGATATCCGTCTATATCGCCCACTAAATGAAGTGACCGGGTTGTTGCGAAGTGGCAGTGATATTGTTTTAACGCCTCACCTGCTCGAACCTATTCAGGATGATTTTCGCCCAACTGAGCTCGATATTCGCCGTGCAGGCACATATAACCTTGGCTTCTGTGCTGTTCGCAATAGTGGTAACACCCACCGTATGCTTGAGTGGTGGCAGGGTAAGTTGCATCACGACTGTGTCGTAGATGTCGACAAGGGCATTTTCGTTGATCAGAGTTGGATGGACTTGGTGCCAGGTATGTTTGACAACGTGGCCATACTCCGTCACCAAGGTTACAACGTGGCCTATTGGAATGTTGGGGAACGTATATTGAGTGGCGAGGGCGATTCGATTTCGGCAAATGGGGACCCCTTGGTTTTCTTCCACTTTAGTGGCCTTAACCCCGAAAATACGCACTCGGTTTCAAAGCATCAGAATCGCTTTACTTTTAAAAACCTGAATACGGTTGCGCGCTTCTTATTTGAGAATTACGCGAAAGACGTTATCGCCAATGGTATAGGTCATTATAAGGGACTGCCTTACGGCTTTGCTTGCTATGACGATGGTACGGCTATTGAAGGAAGAGAACGTGCTCGCTTCCGAAAAGACCCTGAACTGCAAGCGGAATGTGATGGAAAACCGTTTGCTCACCCAGAGCTACTTAGTTTTGAGTTGTTGCCTGAACTCAATGCTGCTGGAATGATGGGCATCGTTGACCCGGCTTACGAGCATCGAGTGCAGACGTTGTACGAGAGTCTTTTAGGCCGTGCGGCCGATCCTGCTGGGGTGGCTTACTTTGGGCCCCGTATGGGCAGTAAATTTGGTATGGCGCGCTCGGTGTTGGCGGTCGGTATTTCTTCTGAAGCCCGACGCATGCCCGGTTGGCCGGCCCGACTCTTGCGTTTTGCTAACGAAGTGCAATACACCCCTCGTCGCGTCAGGACACTGGCGACGGAACCATTGTCGCGACTATTCGATAAGCTTGGTCGTCATTGGTCCTTCTTTGCCTATCGCCCCCCGCATGCTGTTTCGCAGCGTCGCGCCAAAGGTGCCGCTTCCCAACGCAATGACGATGACGACTCTGGCCCCGTAGTTTCTCGACGAGTGACGGACCAGCCTCTCTTCACTATCAGGAAGTTACCGTGCCCGACTGGTATGAATCTGGTGGGCTATGTAAAGGCAGAATCGGGCGTAGGAGAAGCGGTTCGCTCGTTGGCGCGTGCATGCGAGGCTAGCAGCATCAACTTCTCTCTCTTTGATGTTGGTTATCAGAATTCTAACCGCCAAAGTGATAGTAGCGTTGAAAATAAAGCGGCAAGTCGTCACTTCAAGATAGACATGCTGTATGTCAATGCTGATCAAACCGCCGCGACGGCTCGCCATCTCAAGTCCGCTCGAAGAGAGCGGGCCGACTACACCATCGGTTTCTGGCATTGGGAGCAGCCTGAGTTGCCCATCCGTTACATGAGTGCGTTTGCCCATGTAGATGAGGTATGGGCTCCAACTTCCTTTGTGCAGGATGCGTTGGCATCGGTCTCGCCGGTGCCGGTGTACAAGGTGCCGCACTCTTTGCAGTTGCAGGTTTCTGCTGGTGTAAGGCGTAGCGATTTTGGGTTGCCGGATGACCGGCAGCTTGCGCTGGTCATGTACGATTTCCACTCCTACCAGTACCGAAAGAACCCGCAGGCTGCGGTTGAAGCATTCCGTATCGCGGCGAAGCAGAACCCGAACCTGGGATTGGTGCTCAAGACCATCAATAGTGAACACCACAAGGAGGCCTATGCCGAACTCAAGGAGAGCGTGGCCGACCTGCCCCATGTCTACTTCATTGATGAGTTCTTTTCGCGTCAGAAAACATGGGATCTGCAATCTTGCTGCGATATTCTGCTGTCCTTGCATCGGGCCGAAGGATTTGGACTGGCGCCGGCGGAGATGATGTATCTCGGCAAGCCGGTAATCGCGACGGGCTGGTCCGGCAATATGGACTTCATGACCCATGAAAACTCGATGCCGGTCAAGTATGAGCTCAAGCCGCTTGACGTCGATCTGGGTGCATATCCGGCCGGGCCGTTGTGGGCTGAAGCGGATGTCGAGCACGCGGCGTGGTGTCTGAGCCAGCTAGTTACTCAGCCTGATCTGATGGAACAGATGGGGCGCCGTGCTGCAAAGGATATACAGGCACAACTTAGCCCGACCGCTGTAGGTGAACTCGTCCGTCATCGCTTGCAGGTTCTGGGGCATTGGTACCCGAACCTGCTCGATTGATGGTGCATGTGACAGTTAAATGATTATTAGGGGCAGTTGTGAGGACCTTTGGTTGGCAGCATGACTTTGATCTATATCCCTTCTTCCTGACCTGGGCCGATTAGAATTTCCTGGTGGAGTACGCATTATGAAAACAGTAATCATTACCGGCATCACTGGCCAAGACGGCGCTTATCTTGCTCAGCTTTTGCTTGAGAAGGGCAATGTCGTTTATGGCACTTACCGCCGCACAAGTTCAGTCAACTTTTGGCGAATAGAAGAACTTGGCATCGACAAGCACCCGAATTTGCATCTGGTCGAATTCGATCTGACTGATATGAGCTCTGCAATTCGTTTGCTGCAAACCACGGAGGCAACCGAGGTCTACAATTTGGCTGCTCAGAGCTTCGTGGGCGTTTCCTTCGACCAGCCGGTGACCACTGCGGAGATTACCGGCATTGGGCCGTTGAACCTATTGGAAGCGATCCGGATTGTGAACCCGAAAATTCGCTTTTACCAGGCATCAACTTCCGAAATGTTCGGTAAGGTGCAGGCCATCCCTCAAATCGAAAGCACACCGTTTTATCCACGTAGCCCGTATGGAGTGGCCAAGTTATATGCCCACTGGATGACCATTAATTACCGCGAGAGCTACGGTATCTTTGGTAGCAGCGGCATTCTGTTCAACCATGAGTCTCCGCTTCGTGGGCGTGAGTTTGTTACCCGTAAAATTACCGACAATATCGCCAAAATCAAACTGGGCAAGCAAAACGTGCTGGAATTGGGCAATCTGGATGCAAAACGCGATTGGGGTTATGCCAAGGACTATGTCGAGGGTATGTGGCGCATGCTGCAGGCAGACAAACCGGATACCTATGTGCTGGCAACGAATCGGACAGAGACAGTGCGTGATTTCGTGACGATGGCTTGCAAGGCGGCGGACATCAGTATTGTATGGGAAGGCAAGAACGAGCAAGAGCGCGGTATCGATTCGGCCACCGGTAAGACGATTGTTGCAATCAATCCCAAATTCTATCGCCCGGCTGAAGTCGAGCTTCTGATCGGTAACCCCGAAAAGGCCAAGCGCGAATTGGGTTGGGAGCCAAAAACCACGCTGGAAGAGTTGTGCCGGATGATGGTGGAAGCAGACTTGCGTCGCAATGAAATAGGCTTCTCATTTTAGTCACTCTCGGAGAGGTCTTGTCGGACCTCTTCTAATCTGAGTTTTGTCATATGAATAATGCCTTGGTGACTGGTGCCTCAGGATTCACCGGACGATACATGGTTTCCGCGTTGAAGACGCGCGGCTATCGTGTGGTGGGGTTGGGTAATCCGGACTGCGGGGCGGATTCATGTATTCCCGTAGATTTGACCGATGCTGAAGCGGTTCGGATTGCTATACACCAAGTTCAGCCCACGCATGTCGTTCACTTGGCGGGGATCGCTTTTGTGGGGCATGGCAAGCCAGATGATTTTTATCAAGTAAACCTGTTTGGCACCCTCAACCTTTTGTCGGCACTCGTGGAACTGCCACAACCACCTCGTGTGTTGATCGCCAGTTCAGCCAACATTTATGGCACGCCGAATATCGAAGTCATTGACGAGTCAGTGTGTCCGGCACCCGTAAACCACTACGCAACCAGCAAGTTGGCGATGGAGCACATGGTGCACACCTATTTCGATCGGTGTTCGATTGTGATTGCTCGACCATTCAACTATACGGGCGTCGGGCAGACCGAACAGTTTCTAATCCCGAAAATTGTCGGGCATTTCAAACGCAAGGCGCCAGTGATCGAATTGGGGAACTTGGACGTGAGCCGGGATTTTTCAGATGTTCGAGATACGGTTGATGCCTACGTGGCACTTTTGGAGTCTGATGCGCATTCGCTGGCAGTGAATGTCTGCAGCAGCCGGGCTATCGCTTTGCGTACTGTACTGAGTGAGGTGGGGCGTTTGGCTGGATATGAAATTGAAGTGCGGGTGAACCCCGCCTTTGTCCGTGCGAATGAAATTCCTGTATTGCGTGGAAGCCGTGCGCGTTTGGAGTCGTTGGTGGGACATAGTGTGCCAAGACCATTAGAGGTGACCTTGCAATGGATGTTTATCGAAAGTAGTGATTCCCCTGGTAGTGGATCTGCTTTATGAAGATCCTTTTGAATCTCCATCCACTTGCTCGGGCTGGGGCCGGAATTGCTGTATACACACAGAGACTCCTCATGGAGTTGGTTCACTTCCGTGATTTGGATGAAGTCGCCGGGTTCCTTGGAACGAGGGTTCTTTCCGGTGACGAGTTACGTCTTTGGTTAAGTGGCTTTGATAATCAAACAGAAAAACGAGTAAAGGAAGGCGTGAAATCTTCACCGCTAATGATCGACGCCGTACGCCGCGCCGCACGATCAATTCCAGGTATGTATGAACTCAGGTACCAATTGAGGAATATCGCCAGTCAATTTGCTTTAAACAAGTTCGCCCAAGCGGGTTTTATTTATCATGAGCCGAATTACATACCCACTAGATATTCGGGTAAGCAGGTAATAGCCGTTCATGATTTGTCCCATATTCGATATCCAGATTTCCATCCGGCGGAACGTGTGGCATTTCTCAATCGTCATCTCAAACGGGCGATTGGTTTAGCAGATTTTGTCCTGACTGACTCGGTGTTTGTGAAGGATGAGATTCTTGATGTATTTCCTGTGTCCGGTGAAAAAATTGTTGTCACCCACCTTGGGGTTGATGAGGCTTTTCATCCTCGACCGGAAGTAGAAACTCTGAATACCTTGCGTCAATTTAATTTGAGCTATCGTGGTTTTGTCCTGTCGGTTGGGACTTTGGAGCCACGAAAAAACCTGGAAAGGTTGTTGAACGCCTACGGTGCGTTGCCCGAAGGCGTTCGCCGCGATTACCCCTTGGTCTTGGCTGGCGGCGGTGGTTGGAATGATTCTGACTTGCAACGTCAGATTCAACAGATGGAGCGACGCGGGGAGGTGATCCGGACGGGGTATTTGCCCCGTTCCCAACTTCTGGATTTGTATGCCTCGGCTGCTGTGTTTGCATACCCTTCCATATACGAAGGGTTTGGTCTGCCTGTTCTGGAAGGGTTCGCCAGTGGAACGCCAGTCTTGACGTCGAATGTGACTTCCATGCCAGAGGTCTCCGGGGGGGCGGCTCTGGAGGTGAATCCGCTTTCAGTGGATGAAATTCGCCATGGGCTATTCAGTCTTTTGGATGATTCCTCCTTGAGGTCTCGATATATGCAACTTGGTTTGGAGCGTGTCCAAGCGTTTACTTGGGCTAAATGCGCCGAGCAGACAATGGCCGTTTACAAACAGCTTGGCTAAGGTGAATACGTGACTATTCGTGTTCTTCACTTCGGTAAATTCGCATTCGAACGCGCGGGTGGCATAGAGCGGCATGTTGAAGTTTTGGCGCGTGCGCAAGCCGCGCAGGGTGCTGATGTCATCGTTCTGGCCTATACCCTGGATGCGGACGCAAACTCTCGTCGAGTTGATGGGGTTCAAATTGAGCCAGTTTTTGTGCGCGCCCGTTTTTCCAGCCAACCGCTTGCGCTGGGATTGATTCTACGTGCCCGGCAGTTAGCCAGAGAAAAACCTTTCGATATCGTGCATCAGCATTGGCCGGACCCTTTTGCGCATCTCGTAGCCAGCCTGATTCCCGGCAGCCCCGCATGGGTGGTGAGCTGGCATAGCGATATTGTGAAACAACGTTTCCTCGGGCCGATATATCGGGCGTTGGCCCCCATATTCTTTTGTAAACCTGATGCGGTGATCGGCGCTACAAAGACGCATATGGCCTCCGCGCAAATTGATATCTTTGCCGATACTGCGCATCGTCATGTGATTCCATATGGAATCGATCCTGCGCCATTCGAACTGGCACCGAGCGTCAGCAACTCAGTTGCGGCGCTTCGTACCCGCTATGCAGGACGCCCCATTGTGTTCGCCTTGGGGCGACATGTTTATTACAAGGGCTTTGATGTGCTGATCCGAGCCATGAGTCGAGTGCCTGCCGTCCTGCTACTTGGCGGTGGCGGGCCGTTGACGCCGGAGCTGACGCAATTGGCCGAACGCCTTTCGACCGAATCTGCGGGGCAGGTGGTATTCGTCGGTTCGATACCAGATGCAGAGCTACCGGTTTACTACCATGCCTGCGATATATTCTGTTTGCCTTCGGTGGCAACGACAGAGGCATTTGGTATTGTTCAGACCGAAGCGATGCTGTGTGGGAAGCCAATCGTGAATACGAATTTGGGTACCGGGGTGAATGAGGTGGCGCCTCAAGGTGTGTGTGCACTGACTGTGCAACCGGAAGATGACGAAGCCTTGGCGCAAGCTTTGAATTTGCTTATCGAGTCGCCAGAGTATGCACAGGCGCTGGGCGATGTTGGTCGAGAACGTGCCCTGGACCATTACAACGTTGAACGGATGGCCGTGGATACTCTAGCTCTGTATGCTTCATTGACGGGCAATCGTGACCATTAAGGTTAGAAACCGCTCTCGATGGTGCTTTCCTTGCGTGGTTAAGTGTTTATATTGGGTAATTGCTTAAACTGTTAGGTTCTCTTCAATTTATGTCCACCGCGCTTTTACGCTCACGTTCGGCTTTGATCTCGGCGGTCACGCGCACTTTGGATGTGCTGTTGGTCGGATTGGGGGGCTTGTTCGCGTTTTGGCTGCGTTTTGGTGGAGAAGTTTCCCATCTGCCTGCCACCTATGGCACCTTGATGGTGATCGGCGGCCTGCTCGTGGCTTTGGTATTCCCATTGCTGGGTGTGTACGACTCGTGGCGCGCAAGAGGCTTGGCTTCTCCCGCCCTACGTGTGGTGGGCGTTTGGTCGTTGGTGTTGATGATCCTGATGATTTCACTGGTTTTGGTGAAGGAAGCGGAGACCTTCTCACGGCTCTGGTTAGCCCAATGGTGGCTAGTCAGCGGCTTGGCATTGGCTATCGAACGGGTGGCGGTCTACTTCGTTTTACGCGGGCTACGCCAGCGAGGGTTGAACCATCGTAAAGCGGTGGTTGTGGGCTGCGGCCCTCAGGCGTTGAATTTGATCAACCGCGCAGAAAAGGAAGGCTGGGCAGGTTTTGACGTGGTGCGTGTTTTTGGCGAACGCCCTGATGATACCGGTATCGCCGGGCATGAGATTCATCCGCTGAACGAGTTGTTCGATTACGTATCCTCGCATCAGATCGATGAGGTGTGGATCGCGGTTCCGCTGGATCAAAGTCAGCAGCTCAAAAGCGTGCTGGAGAACTTGCGATTCTCAACCGCCAATGTGCGTTTTGTGCCGGATTTGTTCGGCCTGTTTTTAATCAATCATGGCGTGTCTGAGATTATGGATGTGCCGATGATCGATTTATCGGCTTCACCTATGACCGGGGCGAATCGATTAGTGAAAGGCGTTGAAGATCGAGTATTTTCCTTATTGATTTTGCTGCTCATCAGCCCGTTGTTTTTGGTGATTGCCTTGGGGGTAAAGCTCAGTTCCAAGGGGCCAGTGTTATACAAACAGAAACGCCACGGTTGGGATGGACAACCCTTCAATATTTATAAATTCCGTAGCATGAAAGATGGCGCGGACGAGGAAGGGGATGTTCCCCAGGCTGTGAAGGGCGATGGTCGAGTAACCCGCTTCGGTGCCTTTTTGCGAAGGACGAGTCTGGATGAGCTGCCGCAATTCATTAATGTGCTGCAAGGGCGGATGTCCATTGTTGGCCCGCGTCCGCATGCCGTTGAGCACAACGAGCTGTATAAATCGCAAATTGCCGGGTACATGCTTCGCCACAAGGTGAAGCCGGGCATCACGGGCTGGGCGCAGGTCAATGGTTGGCGGGGCGAAACGGACACCCTGGATAAAATGCAAAAGCGCATTGAGTATGACCTGTATTATATCGAGCACTGGTCATTGGCATTTGATTTGAAAATCATATTTCTGACGGTGTTTCGTGGGTTTGTTCACAAAAACGCGTATTAGCGTTTGAGCTATCCCACTTATCTGGTCTTCATCTGAGATTTGATTACTCGGCCTGTTGCAGCCTCTCCAGAGTGCCGACATCAATCCACGCCCCCGTAAAGAGCAGGCCCTGACCACGCCGAGCTGCGATTTTTTCCTTTAGCAGCGTGCCGAGCGCACGCCGTCCTTCCGGCAATCCGGAAAACATCGATTTTTTATAGAGGCCAATGCCTGCATAGGTTAGGCACTCACCCGTCTCTGTCGTGTGCGCTTCACATAATTCCAGTCGTTGTTGATTAAGCGCAAAATCGCCCTTGGGGTGATGTTCGGGATTGGTGACCATCAACAGTCGAAAATCGATTTCAGGGCTGAGCGTGTGATTGAGCAATTCTTCAAATGGAAAGTCGGTGAAGATGTCGCCATTGACGAGGATAAATGTGTCACTGAGCAAGGGTAGGGCATGGCGAATGCCGCCGGCGGTTTCCAGATTCTCGCTCAGGTGGTTTTCCCATGAGAAGTGTAGGCGAACGTTCCAGCGGTCTCCGTCACCCAATGCGGCAGGAATTTGCTCGGCCAGATGATTGAGGTTGATGACGATGTCGGTGATCCCCGCCGCCACCAGCCGTTCTATGTGATGAACGATGAGCGGTTTGCCTTGCACGGGGATCAGCGGCTTGGGGGTGTGGTCGGTGAGCGGCCGGAGGCGTTCACCCCGCCCAGCGGCAAGGATCATGGCGCGAACGGGATGAGTGGCGGCGGGCATGGGTGTTCGGATAACTCAGATTTTAGTGTTGATCTGCCGCTTTGGACTCGACCGTTTTCGCCGCACGTTGGATGACGCGCTCGATCATTTGCTGTTGCGATTTTGAGCTTTCGTTCCCGCTGTTCATTAGTGGTGCAATTAAGGCGTTGATTTTGCCCGGCACAAGCTGGGCATTGACGGCTTTGATGTCATCGAGTGAAAGCTGACCGGTATCGCCTTTGAGTTTCAGGTAGTTCGTGAGGTAGCTGTAGCGGGCGTTCAGGAAGTTTGCCATGGCACTGAACACTTGAATCTGCGCATTGAGCACATCAACGATGGTGCGGGTTCCAACCTGATAACCGGCTTCAGTCGCCGCCAAGCTGGTGCGGGCAGACTCGACCGATTGTCCGTACGCGGTGATTTCGCTGATGCTGGTGATTACGCCGCGATAATCGTTGGCCGTGCCCTGTTGCACGGTACGGCGCAGGTTTTCGATCTCGTTCTGGGCCTGCTGATATTGGTAGGCAGCCTGGCGTGACTTGGCATTGATCCGACCGCCGTTATAGAGCGGCACGGAGACCTGCAACCCAATGCTGGCAGCAACGTTGCTGGATTCACTGCCATTGAACTGGCTGGGTGTGCTGTTGTAGCCGTATTGCCCGGTCAGATCGACCGTGGGCATGCGTGCTGCGCGGTTGATGGCGATATTTTCCTGGCTGATCTGGCCACCGATTTGGGCGCTTTGGAGCGAAATGTTCTGCTTGGCTGCCAGCGTGACCCAATCATTGGAATTCGCCGGATCCGGGCGAGGCGTCGAAAGGTTTGTCCGCACATCGTCGAGCTCGGTGGGCTCTTTGCCGGTGATGGTCGCCAAGGCGGATTGAGCATTCTCAAGCGCATTTCGAGCGGTGATGATGTCGGCATTGGCCTTGTCGTAATTGGCTTGCGCATTGGCGACATCGGTTACGGCGACCAAACCGACTTCGTAGCGTTTTTGCGCTTGAGCCAATTGGTTTTTGAATGCTGTTTGACTGGCAATAGCCAGTTGTAGGCTGGCATTGGCTTGCAGCACGGCGAAGTAGGCCGTGCTGGCACGCAAAAGCAGATCTTGCTGGGCGGCTGCAAAGTCGAGATCGGCTTGCTTGGCCTGAAGATCGGCAATGCCGAGATTGAGGTTATCGATCCGGTTGTAAATGACCTGGTTCAGGCTTAATCCCAAGGTGCGGCCACTGCCTTCAATCACGGTAGGTGCATTGGGAATGCCGTTTGATTTGATCTCGGTTCGTTTGTAATCCAAACCCGCACTGGCGCCAATTTGCGGAAGCAGGTTTGATCGTGCAATGGGGGTGTTTTCCTGAATGGACAACCGTTTCTGCTGGGCGGCAAGCAGCGTTTGATCGTTCTGTTCCGCGAGTGTCACGATTTCCATCAGGTTGGCTGAAAGAGCGGGCGTGCCGTACGCACCGACGACCATAAGCATTGCCAGTACGGTTTGTTTCAACCGCTGGGATTGAGGGTGACTCTTCATGATTAATTCCTCGTCATATTATTAGCCAGCTATCAGTACACTAGCTCAAAGAGCGCCCAAATGGGTAGGTATTCTCTGTGCGAATGCAGAAATCCATCATGCTTCAGGTGTGACCCGGTAAATTCCACAATACCCCCCTTTTTTTCAAAGGGAGTAGATCAACCCAGTTTCAAGCATAGACACATCCTCTTTGTAAGAGGGGGAACGAGGGGGATTTTGCATGGTTCCCATTGATAAGTGATGCCGAATCCGGTTTGAACTCACGCAAACGAGAACTGCGGTTTGGGTTCGGCACCCTTGAGATAGCGTGTGTGTGTTTCAAACAGGTTTTGTGTATCGAATTGATCGTTCGCTTGGCGCGTTATCATGATGCCGGACATGTTCTGTTCCGAGCCGACGATGGCAAACAACCGGCCACCGACATTGAGCTGTTGCCGATAGGATTCGGGAATGCGTTGTACGGCTCCGGTCAGAACGATCACGTCAAAGCGTTCGTTGCTGGCCCAGCCGTTGACGGCATCACCGGTCTCGAGCACCACCCGATCAATATTCAGCTCGGCGAGTTTTTCTGCGGCCGATTGGGTGAAGTCGGGGTGAATATCCACGCTGTGAACGCTTTGTCCCAAATGAGCCAGGCAGGCGGTGAAAAATCCGCTACCTGTGCCGATTTCCAGAACGCGTTCGTTGGGTGCTACGGCCAACGATTGCAGGATTCGGCCTTCGACGACCGGTGGCAACATGGTTTCACCGTGGCCGATCGGCAGCGCTGTGTCTGAGAAGGCGAATTGACGCTGTTCAGCAGGCACAAACTGTTCGCGAGGGATCTTGAACAGAGTGTCGAGTACCCGTTTGTCCAGTACATCCCAGGGGCGAATTTGTTGCTCAACCATATTGAAGCGGGCGCGTTCAGTATCAAAAGCCATCATGCGGGAAAATCCTGTCAATTATTGCCTGTCGAATAATGCTTGGGTTCAATACCGTAGGAAACCCTTCGGATCGAATGATCAATCAGCCCGCCAATATACCGAATGCGGACGGCTATGACCATGATTATGGCCGGGTGAATTGGGTGCGCATGCTGATTGGCGACTGTACCGGATTCTGCGTGCTTCCCTGTAGGCGCTACGTGACTCATCGATCACGATATTCCGTCGCACGGGCAAATACCCTGCTAATCAAGTTGGACTTTTGGCCTCGCCTGATATACGTTCTCTTCCATCGACTGGGGGTGCGGCACGTTTTAATTTTAGTGTGTCGCTGAGAGAGTCCCTTGGAACCTGATCCGGCTTGCACCGGCGGAGGGAAGTCGGCCGTTAAGTCCCGTGCCGTTCCGCCTGCAAGTCACTCATTCATTTATGTGGGGTTTGACATGAGCGCAGTGCCGAATGATTTTTTAGCTAAAACGGCCGGGTTGTCCGAATCGGTCATCGCACCGTTTCCGGCCAGTGCCAAAATTTACCAGACAGGTTCGCGCCCAGACATTCGCGTGCCGATGCGTGAGGTTACTTTAACGCCGACCCGCAGTGATCGCGGCGTGGAAATCAATCCGCCGATCACGATTTACGATACCTCCGGCCCGTACACCGACCCTGCGGTCAAAATTGACCTGCTCAAGGGGTTAGAGCCTCTGCGCGAGAGCTGGATTGCCGAGCGTGCCGATACCGAAACGCTCAGCGGCCCGTCGTCTGATTATGGTTTGGCGCGTTTGAATGATCCTAAAACCGCTGGCTTGCGTTTCGGTCATATCCGCACACCCATCAAGGCGAAAGCGGGCAAAAACGTCTCGCAGATGCATTACGCCCGCCAAGGCATCATCACGCCTGAAATGGAATTCGTGGCAATCCGCGAAAACAACCGCCTGCAAGAAATGCGTGCCGATCCGCGCTACAAAGCGCTGCTGCGTCAGCACAAGGGCGAGTCTTTCGGAGCATCCATTCCCGATGTCATCACGCCGGAGTTTGTGCGCGACGAGATCGCCCGTGGCCGCGCCATTATCCCGGCGAACATCAATCACCCCGAAATCGAGCCGATGATTATCGGGCGGAATTTTCGCACCAAAATCAACGGCAATCTGGGCAATTCCGCCACCACTTCCGGTATCGCCGAAGAAGTCGAAAAGATGGTCTGGGGCATTCGCTGGGGCGCGGATACCATCATGGATTTGTCCACCGGCAAGAACATCCACGAAACCCGCGAATGGATTTTGCGCAATGCACCCGTGCCGATCGGCACCGTGCCGATTTATCAGGCATTGGAAAAGGTCAACGGCAAGGCCGAAGACCTAACTTGGGAGATTTTCCGCGATACCTTGATCGAACAGGCGGAGCAGGGCGTGGATTACTTCACCATCCACGCCGGTGTGCTGCTGCGCTATGTGCCGCTGACGGCCGAGCGTGTGACGGGCATTGTGTCCCGTGGTGGCTCGATCATGGCCAAATGGTGCCTGGCGCATCATCAAGAGAGCTTTTTGTACACGCATTTCGAAGAGATTTGCGAGATTATGAAAGCCTACGATGTTTCATTCTCATTGGGCGATGGCCTGCGCCCCGGCTGCCTTGCTGATGCGAACGATGCGGCGCAGTTCGGCGAACTGCAAACGCTGGGCGAGCTGACCAAAATCGCTTGGGAACACGATGTGCAGGTAATGATCGAAGGCCCCGGCCACGTGCCGTTGCAGATGATCAAAGAGAACATGGACAAAGAGCTGGCCGATTGCTACGAGGCGCCGTTTTATACCTTGGGCCCGCTGGTCACCGACATCGCGCCCGGATATGACCACATCACCAGTGGCATCGGCGCGGCGAACATCGGTTGGTACGGTACCGCTATGCTGTGCTATGTCACGCCAAAAGAGCATCTGGGCTTGCCGGATAAAGACGACGTGCGCGAAGGCGTGATTACTTACAAGATCGCCGCCCACGCTTCCGATTTGGCCAAGGGGTTTCCCGGCGCGCAGGTGCGCGACAACGCTCTATCCAAGGCGCGTTTTGAATTCCGTTGGGCCGACCAGTTCAATCTGGGTCTCGATCCGGAGCGCGCGCGTGAATACCACGATGAAACTTTGCCAGCCGAAGCGCACAAGGTGGCGCATTTTTGCTCAATGTGCGGCCCGCATTTCTGCTCGATGAAAATCACCCAAGATGTGCGTGACTACGCAGAAACACTGGGTGTCGACGAGATCGAAGCCATCAAAAAAGGCATGGAAGAAAAGTCGATTGAATTTGTGAAAAAAGGCGCCGAGGTGTACGGTCGCATCTGATCGCATGCTGTGAAATGTGCTTATACCCGCATTCAATCGGATGCGGGTTTTTTCTGTAAAAGCGAAATGTAAGGGAGATTGAGCCATGATTGAAGTGGGACAAAAACTGCCGGAAGCGACCTTGTATCATCGCGGTGAACAGGGGTTGAACGGTTGTTCCGTAACGGAAATGACGGCTGCACAACGTATTGTACTGTTTGCCGTGCCGGGGGCTTTTACCCCCACCTGTTCGGACGCGCATGTACCGGGCTTTATGGTGCTCAATGACGCGATACGGGCTAAGGGCATCGATAATATTTTTTGCGTTGCGGTCAATGATCCTTTCGTCATGAAATTCTGGGGTGAACACCTGAACGTGGGTGACGCGATTCGCATGATTTCTGACGGTAATGGTATGTTCACGCGCGCCTTGGGTATGGAACGTGACATGAGCAATGGTGCCATGGGCATACGCTCCAAGCGCTACGCGATGATCCTGAACAATGGCGTTGTCGAATGGCTTGGCGTAGACGAATCAGGACTTGCCAATTCATCCGCCGAGGCGGTTTTGGGCGCGCTGTAAGCCTATTTGTTCAGCCGAGCTGTTTTCGTGGCAGGGCTTCCAGCCAGCCAATTGCCTCGCGCAGGGTTTCTTGCACGGGGCTTGAAAAATGCGTGATCCGGCGATGCGCTTGCAGTATGTCGTGGGGTTGCCATGGTTCGGCGCGATAGCACAAAACGCTGTTGTACCGTTCCGGCACGCGCAACACCAGCGGGTCGGGATCAAAAAAGCGCTCGAGCGCGCGGGTTAAATCGCCAAGTGATCTGAGGTCGTTACGCCAGACATTGATGCAAAGTACCCCGATTTGACCGAGTTGGCGGGCCATTTGGGCCAAGCTGCGTGTCGGGATCGGCACCATGCCCTGCTCATCGAAAATATCGACCCAGATGATATCCGCGGCTGGAACGTCTGCCAGTTCATCGCTCGCGCAGATGTCGCCAAATTGCAGCTGCAAGCGGGGATGCTCAAGATCAAGCCCGAAGTATTGCTGGGCGATGGGCGCCAGTGAGGGGCGAAGATCGTGCGCATGAACAGAAATATCGGTATATTCTAGTAAATATCGCGCTAGCGCACCGCCACCTAGGCCGTACAAATTCAGGCGGCGTGGGTCGGGGTGTAGAACCAGTCCCATTAGTAAGGCGCGGTAGTAACCGAAGGCGAGTTTGGCCGGTTGAGCGGGATGCCAGCCGGATTGCGCGGTGTGGTTGCCGAAGTGAAGCGTAATCTCTCCCTCACTTTCGATAACCTCGATCAGTCCCCAGGCATCGCGCACCGATAATTTTCTCAAGGATAAATTCTTCTGGGCCATCTGCTATAACCAATGCAAGTTAAGATTAAGAGCGTCATATGAGAAATTCACGATTCATTCCCTTTGTTGTCGGCATCTGTTTATCGCTGATGACCGTTGGTACTTCTTTCGCGGCCAGCTTCAAGGTAGGCGACCGGGTGTTCATTCCACTTTATTCCGAGAACCTGCTGGATGACGGCTACGCTGATGGCATTATCCAGCGCATCAACGCCGATGGCACCGTGAATATCAAACTGTCTGATGTCGTGAATGGCGAAGACAAGACCATGTATGGTACGTGCAGCCCATCGGGCGCTTCCGAACAAATCATGACGGCACCGACGGCCCGCGCGAAGGAGGTCGTCAACGACGTGCCCACCGACAAGATTTTACCTTGGACGATCGGACAGTTTCAGTACGTCGAGAGGGAAAACCTCTCAACCACGCTGCAACGCTGGTTGGGCAGCGGGATGGCGATCACGCCCAACTCATTGGATATCGCGGATCGTCGGGCGCGTGAACTGGATTTGCCCCGATTGCGTGTCGTCGTCGCCATGGCCAAAGCACAAGTGGAATCCACCGGCGGCAATGGTTTCCCGGTGCCGGCCAGCCGCGCTTTGCATGGGGCGGCAAAAATGCTCGATGACGTTGCCGCGTTGGTTCAATCGCACCCGAATGCGGTGTCGGATGCGGCCGCCATCCTGGCCAAAACAGCTCCACCACACAGCAAGGATCTTTTAGTTGAGGCCATCGTGCACATCGCGGAATTGACCCAAAAGCAATTGGCTCAACTGGCCGGTGACAATCCCGATCCCACGAAGGTCGATGGATACACGCCCGCCCAACTGATTGCCATCTACACGGGCTATTACCGCATGATGACTGCAAACGATACCCAGCCCTATGAGAATGCCAAGGTCGCTTACTTTAGCGACAAGGTGGCGCAGGCGATCCTCGGTGGGCATTGGCCGGAATTATAGGTCAGGTTATTTACGGTTGTAGTTGCCGTGTTTCAGCGTGTTCCCGTCGGGCTGCCTGATAGACCTCACGGGCTGCGTCCAAATTCATCAGGAAAATCCCCAAGCCCACGATCAGATCGGGCAAAGCCGAATGCCATAAGAGGGTAATCAGGCCCGCCGCAATGATGGCGACGTTGGCTAGTGCATCGTTCCGGGCGAAAAGAAAAGCTGCGCGTGTCAGACTACCCTGGTGATGTCTGAACCGGACAAGCAAAAAGGCACAGGCCAGATTGACGAATAACGCCCCAAGCCCGGTCAGGCTTAAATCGAAAGCATCGGGCGGTGCCTGACTCATGACCTTGTTCCAGGCCATCCATAGGGTGGCAATTCCTGGAATGAGCAGGACGCCTGCCAAGAGCATGCCCAGTCGGGCACGGTAAACAAGGCTGAGTCCGATGCCGATGAGTATCAACAGGTTGATTGCGGTGTCTTCGAGAAAATCGATGGAGTCCGCAAACAGGGAAACCGAGCCTATCGATTGGGCAACAGTGAATTCGACCCAGAAATAACCAAAGTTAAGTAACGCCACCCACAGGACGGCTCGACGCAATGGGCCGTGCCCATCAAGCTCAGTCATGCTGTTTGATGGCTGTTTTGAATTGTTCTTGTTGCGTCGGGGTGGCTTCACTTTGGTGGCGCTTTTTCCACTCGTCGTAGGGCATGCCGTAAATCGCCACGCGTGCATCGTGGTCGCTCAGCTTGGTACCCCGTTCCTCGGCGGCTTCGCGATACCAGCGGGATAGGCAGTTACGGCAAAATCCGGTCAGGTTCATCATGTCGATGTTCTGTACGTCGGTTCGTTCTTGCAGATGTGCGACCAGACGGCGGAAGGCAGCGGCTTCCCACTCGGTTTTGTCTTTTGCATCCGTGGTCGGGTTGATGTGTTCGTTCATCGGGTTTGCTTCCAGATGTGGTTAGGGTGTCGAAAAAGAGTCAGGCAGGCGTCCGGGTGACCAGCGTCACGGCGTGAAGTGCGCCGGAAGCCAAGGATGGCGCCAGTATCTTGTTCACGCGCTGGTGCTGTTGCAGCATCGTTTTGCCCGCAAATTCAGAACTGAGTACCGTGATCTTGAAGTTGCAGCCTTCTCCTTCGGGGTGAACCTCGGCATCGGGGATTTCATTTTGAATCATCGAAACGATTTCGGCGGAATTCATGGCATAACCTCTGTCTGTGGCACAAATGGCGTGCCTGATTTTCTTACTTCGTTTGAATCCATCCTGATGGATGACTCAAAGTTTTTACTAATCGAGTAGTGATTTTAGCGGCAAACCGATCACGTCGCAGCGCCAACCGGTTGTGAGTTTGTTCAAGGCATCGGGTGCGCGTATCAAGCGGAGCATATCGTCGGTGGTGGCGAGTAGCGATGGACTGATTTCCATTAGTTTGCTGCGTTCCTGCACCAAAGCCTGCATGCGGTTCAGAATGGCGTTCGTTTCGGGGTCGGTGCGTTGGTATGCCTGCCATTGGGGGAACGCTTCCGGCGGCAACTGTTTGGCACGCTCGATGGTGGCGCGTAATTCATCCACCTGCTCGACACTCAGGTGATGCCGTGCATTTTTAGGGTTCAACAGGTTGGGCCTGAATTGACGTGAACCGGCCAGTTCCAGCGCCTGCTCGTCACTTAAGACCCAGCGCCGAGGCAGGTTCAGCTCGCGAGCCCATGCTTCCCGCCAGGTCGTGATTGCATCGAGTACGGCTCGTTGTGCAGCGCGCAATGCCTGTTGACCGCGAACCTTGCGCCAGAGACCGGTCATCTGGGGCTGGAAGCGTTGGGGGTCGCTGAGTGCGGCGCATTCCTCGTCGAACCATGCCAGTCTGTTTTTGGTGGCCAACTGCTCGCGAAGCAGGGGGTACATGCTGCGTAAAAAGCGCACGTCATCAGCCGCGTAGTGTTGCTGTTCTGCTGTGAGTGGGCGCTGAGCCCAATTCGTTCGGCTTTGCGATTTGTCGAGTTCCACATGCAGCAGGCGGTTAACAAGGTTTGCGTAACCGATTTGCTCGCCAAGCCCTAAAAAGGCCGCGGCGATCTGGCTGTCTCGTAAGGTTTGCGGCAGCGCGCCGGAATCGAGATAGATCAGTTCCAGATCCTGCTCTGCGGCATGGAAGACCAGTGGGGAAGACGTTCGATTCAGTTCATGCCATAAAGGTGCCAACGGCACGGCCAGTGGATCGATCAGCCAGATGGCGTCTGGGGTGGCGATCTGCACCAAGCATAATTGCGGGAAATAGGTGGATTCCCGCATGAACTCCGTGTCGATTGTGGCCCAGGTTGATTCGGCAATCTGGTCACAAACGTCATGCAGTGCCGAGGTGGATTGAATTAATCGGGGCTGTTGCGCAAGCCCGAACCCGTCCGTGATGGTCACAAGCTCAGGGTAGAACCTTGATGGATTCGATCAGGACGGTTTTTTTCGGCACATCCTGAGGGAAGGGACCCGCTGCACCAGTCGGCGTGCTGACGATTTTATCAACTACATCCATGCCAGAGGTCACATGGCCGAATACGGCATACCCTGCACCCCGCATGGATGGGCCGCTGTAATCCAGGAATTTGTTATCGGCCACGTTGATGAAAAACTGGGCAGTAGCAGAATTCGGATCACTGGTGCGTGCCATGGCGATGGTGCCGCGCCGGTTGCTCAAGCCGTTATTGGCCTCGTTGGCGATGGGCGCTTGGGTGGGTTTCTGGCGGAAATCAGGGGTAAAACCACCGCCCTGAATCATGAAACCAGGAATCACACGATGAAAAATCGTGTCGTTGTAGAACCCCGATTTCACGTAGCTTAGGAAGTTTTCGACCGTTTTGGGCGCTTTGTCAGCGTCCATCTCAACCGTAATCGCCCCCATGTTGGTGACGATTTTGACCAATACAGGTTTGGCCTTAGGCGCTTCGGTTGCAAAAACGGATGAAGTTGAGCCAATAAGGCAGGCGACGGCGATGGCCGAAAACAGGCGACGGGCTTTATTCATCACGTTGGACTCGCTCAAGTCGCTCGTGCCGTTCCTGAGCCTCAATGGTCAGGGTGGCGATCGGGCGGGCCTCCAGGCGACGAATGCCGATCTCATCGCCCGTTTCTTCGCAGAAACCATAGTTGCCATCGGCAATTTGCCTTAAGGCTTTGTCGATCTTGTTGATCAGCTTGCGATAGCGATCGCGGGTACGCAGTTCAAGTGCGGCGTCCGATTCGAGCGATGCGCGGTCGTTGATGTCCGGTTCCTGCCAGTTTTCTTCACGCAGGTGATTGACGGTGGTTTCGGATTCTTCAAGCAGTTCGTCGCGCCAAGTCAGCAGCTTCTGCTTGAAGTATTCGAGCTGCATGGGGTTCATGTATTCTTCGGATTCCGAAGGCTTGTAACCAGGTGGGAGCGTGACTGCCATGTACCAAAACCTCATTCCGGCTTGCGTTGAGCGCACCGTTGTCTAAAAATCAAACGCGCTGCAACGTGCAAAAACACACTGCGGCCGCGCAAACAGCTCGTGAGTATAGGTTTAGCGCCCCGCCTGCGCAATCCTTGAGTGATGCCCGTTGCCAATAAGCTTGGGTTGCGCTGTTCAGCGCGTAGTCAACCCGTGTCCGCTGGAAAATTGCCAAGTGCGCGTGATGACGATTTGATCGAAGCGGGCAGCGAGCGCGGGCGGAAAAGGCGGGTAGGGAGATGCCAACTGGACCAGACGCCGCGCGGCCGTGTCGATTTTCGGATTGCCTGATGAGTGCTGGATGGCGATATCCATGACGTGTCCTTCCTTGTCGATGGTCACGGCAAGAATCAACTGCCCGGAAATTTTTTGGGAAATCAGGTCTTCGGGGTAGTGGTCGTTTCCATAGGCTTCGACCTGTCGCTTCCACCGCGACAAGTAGTCTCCGGCCGGGCCATTGACTGTTTTGCTGGTCAGGAAACCGGTTTTCAGAGAGCGGCTCACGGCCTCATTCAGGCGGTTGAAGGCATCCGGTGCGGCATTCGTCGTGGGGGTGTCGGTGATGCCGTTATTACCTGTTGTGGTGATGCCTTTGCCGGATTTTGGTTTTTGCAGGGTGTTGGTCTGTTCGCCCGCAGCGCTGGCAAGGGCTTGGGTTGTTACTTTGTCGTTGATTTTATCGGACGGCGTGGGACTGGCATCGTTGGTCTTTGCCGCAAGAGGGGCATCCAACGTCAGTTCGATCGGTCGCGGTGGCGGTGGACTGGGCTTATCGCCAGTGAAATAGATGGCGAAAAACAAGGCGTGAACGACCAATGCGACGAGCAACGCGGCGCCGAAGCGCTTGTCGCTATCAATGAAGTTTTGATCGAGTGCCCAATGATCCATCGTTCTTCCTTGTGGTTGCAGCGCGTCTTGCTCTTAGGTGATCCCAGCGCTGGCTTTACTCCGTGATGAGGTGAGTGGCGGTCAGACCGGCGACAGGTTCGACGAGGCGCAACTTGTCCTGCATACGTTGATTCATCCAGAGTTGGCCGGTTTCTTCCATGAACAGCACGCCGTCAAGCTTGAGTTTGCGCACCATGTCGGGCACCTGTTCCGGTTCCAGCATCATGGCACCCTTGGTCGCGCCATCGCTAATCGCATAATGATTTGCCCATACCGTGCTGCCCGCAATACGGCGAACGGGGCGCGCGGTTTTCGGGTTGATGATATGCGAATACGCTTCGCCTTTGTAGATAAAACGATGTTCGTAGTTACCCGAACTGTTGAGGGACTGGTGGCCGTTGGGTGCCGTATGCCCTGAAAGATCAATACTGGCGAGTACGCCCCGCTTCAAGGGGTTTTCGATGGCCAAGTGCCAGGGCTTGTCGCCTGCCTGCCCGATCATGAACAGATCGCCGCCCGTGTCGAACAGGCAGTTCGTGATGCCTGCTTTTTCGGCTGCCTGGATCACGAGGTGTCCGGCGTAGCCTTCCGCGCAACCGTTGAAATCGAATTGAACCCGTCGGTTGGTGACGCTTACTTCCAATCCGTCGACATGCACGTCGTTCATAGTGGGGCGATGTTCCAGCCAGGCATCGAGGAACGCTTCGGTCGGCAGCGGATGCGATTCGGTGACGTGGCTGTTGTGAAACCCCCAGGCGGCAATCAGCGCACCAATGGTGGGGTCGAACGCGCCATCGGTGCCTTCAAACAGCGTTCGGGATATGTTGATCAGGTCGATGATCTCGGGCGTTGTCGTCGCCTTGCCATGGGTGGCCAGTTGGGCGTTCAGCCGGGTGAGGTCACTCGGTTTCCAGGGGTGAATGCGTCGGTACAGTGGCTCGACGATGCCCGCAGCGGCATTCACCGTCTGTGTGATGGCTTTGGGCGACTCATTGGCGAATCGCAGCGTCATCGGCATATTGAAGACAGTGAACCCTTCTTCAACAATCTGCGTTTGATGCGTGCTGCATCCCGAAAGCAACAGGGGGCTGACAGTTAAGCCCGCCACGGTGGTCAGGAATTGGCGGCGGGTTGGCATTGACATTCCCATGGGCATGAGCGTGGTTCGGGCGTGGGTGGAACAGGGTTCGAGGGTTACATTGAACGATTGTTCAGTTTTTTTGCGGCAGCGCGTTCGGACGCCAGAAAATCGAGTAATTGACCAGCCGGATCATTATGGCAAACCGCGTCGATTTCCCGTGCGCAGGTAGGGCTGGTGACGTTGACTTCCGTCAAGTAATCGCCAATTACATCCAGACCGACAAACCAGAACCCCGCAGCGGCCATGTCCGGGCCAACCCTTGCGGCAATTTCTCGATCCCGCGCCCTGAGCGGCACGACCTGCCCGCGCCCACCCGCGGCAAGGTTCGCCCGGAACTCATCTGCCTGAGGCACGCGCAGTAGGGCATGATCGACGGGTTCGCCGTTGATCAACAGAATGCGGCGGTCACCCTCGCGCACGGCGGGCAGGAATTTCTGCGCCATGATCAAACCATGCGCAAGCATGGTTTCGATGATGACGGCGGTATTGAGATCTCCGGCTTGAATCTGAAAAATGGAACTGCCGCCCATCGCATCCAGAGGTTTGAGCACGATGTGCCCGTGCAGACTCAAAAAGTCGCGAAGTTGGGCTGGGTCGCGCGTCACCAGTGTGGGCGGGCACAAGTCTGGATAGTGCTGGGCCAGCAGTTTTTCATTCGCAGCACGCAACGCGTTGGGGCGGTTGGCAACGAGAACCCCTTCACTTTCAGCCAGCGCTAACAGTGCGGTGACGTAGTGATAGTTCAGGGTTACGGGCGGATCCTGACGCTGAATGATGATGTCGAGTTCGTTCAGATCGAACGTTTGTGCCGGGCCGAGTTCGAACCAATCCGTGTTGCGATCGAATACGGTGATGGCATGCATCCGCGAGCGCGGACGGCCTTGCTCGGCATAGAGCCAGTCCGGTTCCAGATAGAAGACGGACCAACCTCGGCTTTGGGCGGCCAGCAATAGCGCAAACGAGGTGTCCTTGTAGGGTTTGATCCCGGCAATGGGATCCATCAGGATGCCGATCTTCATGCCACATCGCCCGCCATTTGTTCGGTGGCGGCATCCGCTTCACGGATCATCTGATATTCGTAAGCCGCTGCGAGCAGTGCGAGCCGCGCAACCACACCGTACACGTAGAGTCGATTGCGCTCGCTGTCCGGGGAGCTGTCCGGTGAAGGCAGGCTGCACGCCTCGTTGAACGGTAAGGGCACAAAAGCTGCGCCTGGAGAGTTCAAGCTTTCATTGACTCCCTTTTCCGTGTGCACACGGTAGAAACCGCCTACTACAAAGTGATCAACCATGTAGATGACCGGTTCGGCCACATAGCGGTCATCGTCTTGATGAATGGATACTTTCTCGAAGCTGTGAACGCCTTCCTGTATCAGCACACGATCAATGCCCAAGCCTTCCTTGCTTGCGCTCATGCGGGTGCGCTGCTTGCGGTTGAGTTGCGTGACGTCGTCGGCGGATTGTGCGGTCATCACGCCCATGCCATACGTACCCGCATCGGCCTTGATGACGACGAACGGCTTTTCCTTGATCTGATGCTCGTCATATTTGGCCTGAATCTCGGCCAGCAATTCCTGAACCTGGGATTGCAGGCAGGTCTCGCCCTCGCGTTTGAGGAAGTCGATATGCCCGCAGTCGCGCATCAGCGGCGATAAATACCAGGGATCGAGATCAATGGTCGCGCACAGTTCACGGGTCAGATCCTGATAGATCGAGAAATGCTCGAATTTCGAGCGTTTCCACCAGCCCAGTTCAATCGGGGGAATTACGGTTTGTTCGAGATCATCCAGAATTTCCAGTCGCCCGCCTGAAAGATCGTTGTTCAGCAGAATGGTGCAAGGGGAAAATCCATCTACTTCGATGCGTTTGCCAACGCGGCAAATCGGATGCTGAGTCAGTGTGCGGCCGGATGGTAGATCGAAATTAACGGGCTCCGTGATCGGTTCCAGTGAGCCGATCCGCACCCCGAAACCGGCCATTTCAACGAATGCAACCAATGCGGCCAGCGATTCGAGGTAAAAAAGATTGCGCGTGTGTCGCTCGGGAATGATCAGGATGTCTTTTGCTTCCGGGCAGGAATGTTCAACCGCAGCTTGAATGGCCTGCACCATTACAGGATCGAAAATATGATTGAGGTTGTTGAAACCAGCCGGGAAAAGGTTGGTATCCACCGGCGCGAGCTTGAAGCCGGCGTTGCGCAGGTCGACGGATGCGTAAAATGGCGCGGGGTGCTTGAGCCATTGCGCGCGGAACCAGGCTTCGATTTGCCGGTGACAGCGGATGATGTGCGACTCAATGCGCAATAATGGGCCGCAGTAGTGAGCATCCAATTCTGGGTGGGCGGTGCGCAGGGCTTCGGAAGGCATTTTTATTTTTCTCTATTATTAATCAATAGGTTGAATGTTGTTTTTCTACCGGTTAATCCCCGGTTGTCGGAATATGATGTGGCAGCATACCCGTTATCGGTTTGCCCGTGGCAATCGCCCCGGCAGCAAGTTCACCCTAGAAAATACACCAAGATGAACTGTTTCGTTGCAATGAGAAGCGTAAGCACACATCCGTAAACTCCGCCGGTGAGCGAATTAATTGCCAAAGTAGCTTGCCTTGGGTACATTCGCTCAATTGGATTTTGCGAATCGCCTGTTTTGCAGGCTTCTCACTAACTACTGGGTATCACACCATGGATCAATCGAACGAAACGACAGCGGGCGCCCTTGCGTTCCCGGGGCTCAAAGTCCTGATAGTCGATGACAGTAAAACCATTCGCCGTACCGCGGATAGCCTGCTTTCCAAAGCGGGATGCGTGATCGAAAGTGCGGTTGACGGATTTGATGCGCTGGCAAAAATCGGTGATTTTTCGCCCGACATCGTCATCATCGACATTCTGATGCCGCGGCTTGATGGCTATCAAACGACGGCAATTATCAAACATAACGCGCGGTTTTCCCGCACCGGTCATCCTGCTGTCGAGTAAAGACAGCATCTTCGACAAGGCACGGGGCAACATTGTCGGTGCGTCTGATTATCTGACCAAACCATTTACCAGTGAAGAGCTCTTCGGCGCGATTAGTCGGTTTGCTACCGAAGGTGCGAACGCGTCTTCCAGCGCAGCTTGACGCTAAATGATTTGTCGAGTGGATTGGTTCTGACGATTTTTGGATGAATTGAAAACTTGTAAGGGAAGGTTACTGTGGCACATATCGTTGTTATCGATGATTCACCAACCGAGGTTTATGTTCTGCAAACGATGCTTGAGCGTAATGGGCATCAGGTTTCGGTGGCGAAGAATGCTGAAGAGGGTATTGCCCTGGTCAAGCAGGCTCAGCCAAATGCGGTTTTGATGGATGTGGTCATGCCTGGCATGAACGGATTCCAAGCGACACGAGAACTGAACAAGAATCCGGAAACATCACACATCCCCGTCATCATTGTGACGACGAAAGATCAACAAACCGACAAAATATGGGGCATGCGACAAGGTGCCAAAGATTACCTGGTCAAGCCGGTTAAAGAGGCGGATTTGATGGGCATCCTTGGTACCGTTCTCAATTGACTAAAGTCGGGGGTGACTTGTGAATCTATTTGAGTACCTGTGCTGGGTTGAAACCGAGGCCACCGCTCATGCGGTTGGTATGCCTAAGACCGATAAGGTTGAGTCAACCTGGCAGGCGGTGTTGTTCCGCGCAGGGGGCAGAAGAATGCTGGTGCCTTTAGTTCAAGTTCGAGCCATTTTGCCGCCGCCTCGCCAAGTGCACATCCCCGGCGCAAAGCCTTGGGTTGTCGGCTTGGCCAACATGCGCGGCGAGTTGACCGGGGTTTACGATCTTGCGCGCTTGTTCTTTGATCTTCCATCGGAGCCAGGTCGACATTCAGTCGTCTTGCTTGCCAAAACGCACCGGTTCAGTGCCGCTTTCATTGTTGACCGTTCCTACGGTATTCGCCAGATTCCGTTCAGTGCCGAGCGCGCAGTGAAAGAACCTCACCTGCAAGGCGTTCTAAGAGAAGTCCGCATGGACAATGACTGGTTGCCGATCTTGAATCTGGAAACACTGGTGGAAAGTGATCAATTCATGAATGCGGTCGCTTGAATACGTTTAAAAGATGGTACATCGATCGATTTCACAACAGGGATTTGGCCTGTTATACAGCTAGGAGTGGGCAGTAGCTATGAGTCTTGGAGTTAAGTTGGGCGGCCTGAGCCGTCAGGTCATCGTGCTGGTCGTGGTCGCGGCTATAACCTTGTTGGTTACCGTCGCGATTTTTATTCTCTCCGCCAAGAACGACCAGACCCTGTTGGAGCGTCGTCTCGTGGCTTCCCAGCTTGAACGCTCGTCACAGGAGATGACGATTGAAACTCTGCGCGCCGTTCGCGGTAACAAGGCTTCTTTCGATACTGTACTCGCCCTGCGCGCCCAGTTTGTCTCCGATCTGAGTGCACTCAGTGGCAAAGACCCGAAGCGTCCAGAAGCTGGGGTTTCTAATGAGCGTAAGGCCGAGCTTGCCAAGGTTCAGAAGAGTTGGGATGAATACAACGTTGCCTTGGCCAAGGTGCTTGAAGGACAAAAAGCGATCTTGGGCGTAGGCGATCTGGCATCTCAAATCAACCAGCTGCTGCCGGATCTGCTGTCGAGTTCCGACGAGGTTGTACAAACCCTTATTGCAGCACAAGCCAGCCCTCAGGTGGTCTATTTGGCTACTCGGCAACTCATGTTGGTTGAGCGCATCGGTTTGACCATCGGTGAAATCACATCGGGCGGACAGAATGCTGCCAATGCCTCAGACCGCTTCGGCCGTGATGTGGCCTTGTTCGGTGGTGTGTTGAACGGCTTCCTGAATGGAAATCGGATGGCGCCTCAAATCAACGATGCCGCAGCACGTGCGAAATTGCGCGATGTGGCCGTGTTGTTCGCCACCATCAACCAAGGCGGTTCCGATTTGCTCTCCGAGGCACCCACTTTGCTGGCAGCTAACCAAGCCGCAATCAAGATCGACAAGATTGCCGGGGCATTTACGGGGGATGTATCCAAACTTTCTTCTTCCTTGGCGCAAGATCAGGTTAATTCGGGGCGACTGGCTTACATCGGGTACATGACCGGTTTGATCACGTTGCTGCTTTTGGCATGGCTTGGCTACGCGCTGGTACGTGATTCCAAGCGAGATCAAAAGGCAACTGAGTCTCAAAATCAGCGGAACCAGCAAGCCATTTTGCGTCTGCTCGATGAAATGATGACCCTGGCGGACGGGGACTTGTCCTCGCATACCACGGTGACAGAAGAGATTACCGGTGCGATTGCCGACTCGGTCAACTACTCCATCGATGCGCTACGTGACCTGGTCGGAACGATCAACGACACCTCCGTGCGGGTGGCAAGTGCTGTACAGCGTTCGCAAGCAAATTCGCGCGCGTTGGCTGAAACATCACGTGCACAAGCGGAAAAGATCAGTTCGGTATCCGATGCCATCGCGCAAATGTCCGATCAGATCGAAGCGGTATCCTTTAACGCGCAACAGTCTGCAACCATCGCGCAGTCTTCGGTTGACGTGGCGCACCGTGGTGGTGACGCCGTGCGTGAAACGATTGCCGGCATGGTCAACATTCGTGAACAGATTCAGGAAACGGCCAAACGGATCAAGCGTCTGGGAGAGTCCTCTCAGGAAATTGGCGACATCGTTGGCTTGATTACCGACATTGCCGACCAAACAAACATCCTGGCCTTGAATGCTGCGATTCAGGCGGCTATGGCCGGCGAGGCAGGGCGCGGTTTTGCGGTGGTTGCCGATGAGGTTCAACGTCTTGCGGAACGCGTCGGTAAGGCGACACGACAGATCGAATTGCTGGTTAACACGATTCAAACCGACACCTCGGAAGCCATGTTGGCGATGGAACAAACCACGACCAACGTAGTCAGCGGTGCCACCTTGGCTGAAAACGCAGGTAAGGCACTCCGTGAAATTGAGACTGTTTCACTGAACCTTTCCGAGCAGATCAGTGAGATTGCGAAGGTCACCGAACAAGAAGCACTGGTGGCTACAAACCTTCGAGAAACAGTGAATAACATTCGAACTGAAACCCAGGAAACAACAGACAAGGCGACGCGTGCAGCGGATGAAATCGGTGCGCTTGGATCTCTGTCCAAAGAGCTTAATAACTCGGTGGCGGGCTTCAAGATGCCGGATCGGTAGTATGCGAGCGTTATTTTCCCTTATAACGTGAGGGCGTTTTTTCGATTCGTGACGAAGGTTGTTCTGCGTAGTCACGGATTGAACTCGAATTCTTAACGAATGATCGTTCTCTCAGTCGTTCAATCGGCTGTAGTAACGACGGATTCGGTGGTCAAAGGACTGTCGATCACATCCTAGGAGCGGTTTGTGGCTATGCGCACAGAATCAAAGGTGGACTCAATTGTTCTCGATCGGCTCAAGGAAGGGCTCAATGAGAAAATCGATCAGTTACTGCGTGCACTTGAAGATTTGAGCAGCGGTGCGGGCGGTAATGAACTCGTTTTCGAGTCCTTGGATGCCGTCAAAGCAATCGACGCTGTTCTGGCTGTCTCCGATTACCAACTTTTGCGCGTCATGCTCAAAGAGCAGATGTCCGCACTCACTCAGCTCGAAACCAATCCGGAAAAAGCAGCTGTGCTTGTCACCACAGTGACCGAAGCGGCATGGATGCTGCGTGCTTTGCTGGATCGATTGAGTGTTGGTGCGACAGTAAACGCCATGAGTTTGCTCCCGATGATCAATCGATTGAGACAATCTCAAGGGCTCTCGGAAGTCGATACGGAAAATGTGTTGGCGCGTTCGACCGTTCTCTGGTCGGAGAGTCGAGTCTTCGTCAATCCCTATGTCGGGCAGATTGCCGCCAAATCGGAAGAGAAGACCAAGTCGAATCAATTGCTTGCTTCCATGGAGCAACAAATTCTTCTGCTGATGCGTGGCGATGTAACCGCGATCCCTGGATTGATCGAAACGTTTGATCGGATTATCGAGCGGGAAGTTAATAGAGCGGTGGTTGTGGCTACGCGTTCCTTTGAAGAATTGCTGGGCGCAGTTCACCAAGATCAGGAACGTTATTTGCCTTTGGCCAAGCGCATGATCGGGCGAGTACTCCGATTGTTCCGAATGGAAATCCAGGGGCGTGA
This sequence comes from Halothiobacillus neapolitanus c2, assembly GCF_000024765.1. GTDB lineage: Bacteria > Pseudomonadota > Gammaproteobacteria > Halothiobacillales > Halothiobacillaceae > Halothiobacillus > Halothiobacillus neapolitanus. The sequence goes on from NC_013422.1 coordinate 550,697, forward strand.
CTCTCTGCATATTCGTTTCGAAGCAATTGAATTTGCCACAGATATGCTCCTTGAGTTGGTTCGTGTGTTGCCGGACGACAGCGAGTTATGTGGTGAGCGCGTCAGTAACTGGCACGAGCTACTTTCTACCGATGGTGAGCGTGTCCGCTTCCTCGGGTTAGAAACCTCCGCTTTGACACAGGTTGCACAAGTGCTCTCAGAAGAGCTGAACGCGGCTCAAGATGTGCTTGATTTGTTTGTCCGAGGCGCCAAGAGTGATCTTGAGCCGTTGGTCCGTATTCAACCAAGACTCGAGCAAATTGTCGGTGTGCTCGCTGCATTGAATTACGAGCATGAGTCCGGATTGATTCAAGGTGCATTGGAACAGCTGATTCAGGTGACGCGCGGAAGCGTTCTGTTCGATGATGATTTCCTGATGCAACTGGCCGTGGCGATCATGACGACAGAACAAGTTGTGTCGCAAATCGGGCACTTGATCGTGGATGACAGCAAGTCATTAACATCGGTCGATCGCGTTGTTTCCGAAGCACTTATCCCGCTTGCCACCGCATGTTATGAGGATGTCATCGCCTCCAAGGAAGCGGTGAATATGGCATTGAGGCCAACCGGTCAACCGGTGGCTCCAGATACACTTACAAATGCAGCTCGTTTGATTGCTGGCGTGCGTAATGTGCTGGAAATGGCAGAGCTGCGAGCCGCGATGCCTTTGATCAATGGCTTGCACCGTTGGCTTTTTCTGCATGTCAATAATCTGCAACTCGTGCGATCTGAGACTATTTCAGCGCTTGCCGAAGTGTCGGCGGCCGTTGAGTTCTATCTCGAAAATTTGCGGGACCATCAGAAAGAGATGGTGCAGTTTTTGGACGGTGCCTTGCAGATGTTGCCTGTCTTGAACGGGGGCACAGAAGCGCACGAAGGCGAGCAGCCAAGAGAAACCCTCGAACCGCAAAATCACAATCTTGACGTACAAACGTCGATTGACGAAGAGCCCCAGCAGCCAGTGGATGAGTCCTTGGCCAGCATGGATGAGCTTATTGCACAATTATCCATGCCGAACTCAGACGAGTTTGTTGAAGAGGCGGAAGTTGCCACAGCCCTTCATGGTGAAGAAACGGCCGTTGATGCGATGCCGTTAGAAACACTCGACCCGCCTGAAGATTCAGACACGGCGCCAATTGAAGCCGGTGAGCTCCAGGCGCCAGAACTCGTGCTGGATGAGAATTTTGTGCTCGATGTTTCTGAAGAAACTCATTCTGGTGAAGATGCAGATGTGCTCTCTCAATCAGCGCGCGAGCCGGAAACTGCATTTCTGGCACCCGACACCATCGAGGCAATACCGGCAGAAGAGCCATCGACCGAGCCGATGGTTGAGTCTGTCGAGGACAACGCGCATCTTGGGAACTTTGATCTGATAGAGCATCAGCACGAAGCAGCGTCGGGCGAGGAACCGGCTGGTGAAGCGTCGCAAGTTAAAGCAGATGCTGAATTCGATCTGCCTGCGGCGTGGGCAGCGGAGCTGTCACTCGATCTGGAGCAAGATGAACCTGTTTTTGAACAGAAATCTGCCGAGACACCGGTAGCGGAAGACGAGCCGCTGCCAGACTTTGAGACACTCGATCTGTCTTTGCCTCCATCTGAGAAGGAACCCGTTGAATCAACAACTGAATGGTCCTTCCTGCAGAATGCTTCCGATTCAGACATTGATTTGACATTGCCGCCGAGTGACCCACAGTCACCTGAGCATCCCTCCTTTCTGGAAGAGCCCTTCAATTCTGATCTGTCACTTGACGCACTCTCATTGCCGGATATTGAACAAGCACCTGGTCGTGCGCCGGAATCAGAGACTGGAATGGTATCTGATGCTGAGGTGGGAGAATCCAGTGCCCCTTCGGCAACCCCAGAGTTTGAAGAAACGCTGGATGAACTAGCGATCGAGATGCGGGAAGTTTTTGCAGAAGAGATGCAAGAAGAGTTGCCCGCGTTGCTGGAAGCGGCCCGAACTTGGTCCAACCAGGGTGGTCGAGATCATCTGGTTACGCTCCGTCGTGGTTTTCACACCATAAAGGGTAGTAGCCGGATGGTTGGTTTGACTGCCATCGGTGATTGGGGGTGGTCATACGAGCATCTGCTGAATCAAGTGCTGGACGACCGAGTAACCAGCACGCCTGCGTTGCGTGCCGATGTGCTCTCGGCCGTCTCGCTCATGAACGAGGCATTGCCTGTCCTATCTCAGGGACAATGCCCGCCCGTGTCGTATTGGCAGGAATCTTTGGGGTGGGCTGAGGCTTGGAGCAATGATCAGTCGAAGGATGGGGCCGCCTCCGAATCCGCCATTACGGAATCCGCTCCTGAAGCTGAAACCCTGGTTGCAGAAGCAGATGTGCCGACGGTTGAGTCGCACGAATGGGTTCAAGATGCACCCTCTGAGGTTGACGAAAACATCCTTGAAAAGTTCGCGCCTTCAGAAGAAATACTTCAGGAGTCTGAAGCGTCTGTGACTGAAACTTCTTACGAACAAGAAGTTTCGTCTGACACGGATGCAGATGGCGAAGTTTGGCACGTTGAAATGTCATCGATGGATGACGACACGGATACTGAGCATCCAGATCGTTCACCGACCGTGGTTGACGAGACAACGGTTTTGCCTGCTACAGAACCAGTGTCGGAACCAGAGGAAGCCACGGCGCAGGAACTGACACCTGAACCCGCACCGGTTATTGAAGATCCGGTATTGCGTGAAATCTTCGATCAGGAATCCTCGGGTTATATCCATCAGTTGCGCCAACAGGTCGATCACGCTTTGATTAACTGGGTTTCTTTGCCCTGTGACAAGGAATTGGTTCGACTGGTCCATACGCTCTTGGGCTCTGCCAGAACCGCGGGTGTTCAGCCGATCGCGCGCATATCCAACCGGCTTGAAGAATGGATTCGCCTGCTTGAAGAGCACAACCATTCGCTGGAACACGAAGACCTGGCGGTATTCCAGCGTTCGTTGTTGATGATGGACCGTTTACGTCAATGGGCGATTGAGCCGGCCTTCGATCAACCGGACGAAGAACCGATTGAAGTTGAAATTGCAGCGCGCATCGATCAGTTGTTGGTCGAGATTCTTTCCGCCGAACCCGAAACGGAAGAATCAGTGGATGAATACGCTGAATTTGCTTTGCCAGAAGTGGTTGATTCCGCAGAAGAAGAAACGTCAGAAACTATTCAGGCGGTACCTGAGGCTTCAACGCCCTTGTTCGAGCGAAGCGCTGACATTGGTATGTCCGTTCGTCCCGACGATATGCCGGGGGATCAAGACCCGGATATTCTGCAGATCTTCCTTGAGGAAGCGGAAGAGTTGCTGGAAAAGGCGGATGGTTACATCGCCCACTGGCGTCAGCACCCGCACGATCTCGATTCCATTCGATTGTTGCATCGCAACCTGCACACCCTCAAGGGTGGCGCGCGTATGGCGGGCCTGCTGAATCTCGCCGATGTTACCCATTTGCTGGAGGATCGACTGGATCGTGCCAGAGATCGTGGGGGTGAGCAGGCCGATGTCCTGATTGCTCTGGTTCAGCACACCTATGATGCATTGGGCAAGATGCTGGATCTGGTTCGCCGTCAGGCGCCAATTCCCGCCCAAATCAATTTGTTGGCCCAGATTGCGAACGAAGGTTCCGCTCATGCCATCGAAGCCCTTGTTTCGGATGATGAGGCATTGCGTGAACCCGTAACCGCTCAGATCGAAGAACCTTTCGCTGAAAGTGTATTCGAGCAGTCGGTCGAGGCACCTGCTGATGGGTCGGCAGTTACCGGGTCGGTCGAAATGACCGAGTCCGCCGAGTCCACTGCGCCCCATGCCGCAGCAGTCGCGAACGAAGTGCGAAGAGAACAGATTCGTGTTGATGCAGACCGGATTGATGACCTGGTCAATCAGGTTGGCGAAAACGTGCTTTTGCAAGCGCGTGTGGATCGACAGGTCAATGGTTTTGAACGGCAGTTATTTGAGTTGCAGCAGACTTTGACTCGCTTGCGCGGTCAGTTACGGCGCTTGGAAATTCAAACCGAGTCGCAGATGAAAGCCGAGTTGATGGCTGAAACGGGCTTGAGTGCAGAGGAGTTCGATCCACTCGAATTCGACCGGTTTACGCAGGTTCAGGAATTGAGCCGCGGCATCATGGAAAGCTTGGGTGATATTTCGAGCATCGAAGAAGCCATGAGCGATATCACCGAGCAATCTCAGCTGCTCTTGCTGCAACAATCCCGTTTGGGGCGCAAACTGCAGGATGGCATGCTGGCTCTGCGTATGGTCCGCTTCAACGACGTCGTTGGGCGTTTGCGCCGGATTGTCCGTCAGGTGGGCGATGAAATGGGGCGCAATGCCGAACTGATCATCCACAATGGCGAGACCGAACTTGACCGGGTCACGATCGTTGGCTTGTTGCCTTCGCTGGAGCACATGATCCGCAACAGTCTGGCCCACGGTATCGAGTCGCCGGACGAACGGCGTGTTCTGGGTAAACCGGAAGTAGGGCAAATCGAAATCACCATTGAAAGTGCGGGCGGTAACGTCACGCTGGAGATGAAAGACGATGGCCGCGGGCTTGATCTTGATGCCATTCGTCGCAAGGCGGTTGAGCGCAAGCTGATTCCTGCCGATATCGATCTTTCCGATGATGAAGCACGCGCCCTGATTTTCCTGCCGGGTTTCTCGACCGCAGGCAACGTATCTCAGGTGGCCGGCCGCGGCGTTGGCATGGATGTGGTCGCAGGTTCTGTCCGGGAGATGGGCGGTTTTGTGGACTTGCAGTCCGAGTTTGGCAAGTTCACTCGAATTCAGCTCAACCTGCCGCTTACTCAGGCCATGACGCGCGGCATCCTGATTTCGGTTGGCGATAATCAATTTGCCATCCCGTACAAGGGCGTCGTGTCTGTAACGCGAATGACCTCTATTCAGCTGGCAGAGCAATATGCCAGTCCGAAGCCGGCTGTGACGCTCAATGGCGAGCAATATCCCCTGTTCTATCTGGGCGAATTGCTTCGTCATGAACCGTTCAATGCCAATGCTCAGGAAGTGGGTGTACGTGCTGTCTTCCTGTTCAAGTTGGGTGAACGGCGTTTCGCCGTGCAGGTCGATCACCAACTGGGTGGTATTCAGCTATTTGTGAAGTCCTTGGGACCACAACTCGGTCGGATTCCGGGCTTGTCCGGTGCCACGATTTCCGATGAGGGCAATGTGATCCTGGTGCTTGAGCTTTTCGAACTGGTTCGTCAGTTCCAGCGGCGCGATGATCGTCATCTTGATCTCACGGCTCAGGTGAGTGTGCGTCGTCGTCCTGTCGTGCTCGTGGTCGATGATTCTCTGACTGTACGTAAGGTCACCGCGCGCACGTTGGAGCGGAATAATCTGGATGTGATCCTTGCGCGAGATGGCGTCGAGGCACTCGGCTTCCTGCATGAGCAAAAACCGGATGTGGTTCTGACCGATATCGAAATGCCGCGGATGGATGGGTTCGAACTGTTGGGCGCCATCCGGAATGACGAGCAGACGCGTAATGTGCCCGTCATCATGATTTCATCGCGAACCGGTCAGAAACATCGTAGCCGTGCGGAAGCGTTGGGCGTGAGTGCCTATTTGGGCAAGCCTTATGCTGAAGCGGATCTGATCGGACGAATCGAAAGTTTCATTACAGACGTTCGTGATCGGACGAGGGGAAGTGGCTCTGCCCTGGAAGAGGGGCGCAGTATCCAGAACAATGAGGAGCAGGGATGAGTAATTCGAACGAATCTACTTTCCTCGCTGGGGCTGCGGGCACCCACGAGGTTGGTGTGGGCCCAGGGCCTGCCGAAACAAAAAAGGTGCGGATCGTGCGCTTGCCGACACAGGTTAGCGATATGGAAGTCATTGTGCCCTACGCCATGGTGGCCGAGATCACCGAGGTCATGCTGCCAGAAGGTGGCACGCACCTGAGTCGACTGGATGCAGCCATGGTTGATTGGCGTGCGCAGCGCATACCACTGGTCAGTCTGGAAGCTATGCTGAACGAACCGCTACCGACGATTGGTCAGCGTGTGCGTTGTGCCGTCATGTATGGCTCGAATCCCGACATTGCCTTGCCTTACTACGCCGTGCTCCTTTCCGGTGTCCCGCGTTCGGAGGAAGTAAATATGCATAGCTTTTCTGAAGAAGCCTCCAGCGAGGGCGGGTTCTGGCGCTTGAGTGCGGAAATGGGCGGGCGGCGTGTCGGGGTGCCCGACATTCGCTGGCTTGAATCGCAGATTGACGAGATGCGTATGCGGTTTGATCGAGACTCGACTACTGCCTTAAACGAAACACTTTAATCAATCCTAGCGACAGATGAGCAAAGCCCCCATTTACGGGGGCTTTTTTTTGCGCTCATTCTGTCTGGCGCATTGCTTTGCGAGGCAAGCGGTTTTCAATCAATGGGCCGCTTTGGGATTGCTCAACCTGATTGTTAGGGTTTGAGCAACAATCATCACGCCCAGACCCAAGCCGACGTAGAGATTGGTGGATGCCATGTAGCGCCCCAGATAGCCCATTACTCGTTGAAGATAATCACCCAGAGTTAAATCGACGAAATGCCCGGACCAAGCCCAGAAACTGAGATTGGAAAGGGCGAAAGCGGCGATAACGCCCAAGGCCAACCACCCGATGACAGCCAAGATCGTCGCAAGAGCAGGTTCATCCTCGCGCATTGAATGCCGGCTCAGTCGCCCGGCACCCCACAGGGCGCCATACGCCAGCAGCAACCCCGGATAAGCGGGCGAGAAGCAACCGGTCATGCCCAGACCGTCTGTCCACACGGCTGCAAGATCAATGACGACGGCCAACCCCATCAACGCAACAAACATCCAGCGCGCACGCAGGTACAGACCAGCGAGAAAAAAGGCCGCCCACGAAGTGTCGGCGATATGCAGCACCGCGCTGAAGTGGTGGTAGCGCGTTGCAGCCATCGATAAAACCAAGACGGCGAACAGCAACAACTGGGCGCTGGGTGTCGGTTTATCCAAAAAAGTGGCGTGCGACGATGTCTTGAGTTCGCTGTGATCGGCAATGGTTTTCATAATTAATCCTGAACGAAATAGCGCAAGGTCTAAGACCTGATCTGTGACGGGTTTTTGGGCAGCTTGATTGAAATGCTCGCCTCGTTGTTAATTATCGCAGTAAATGCACCACATGGAAAAACGGATTCATCCTTTCCGGTTTAATGGAATGGATGAATCCGTTTCGACGAGGCCCCGTGATGATGGGGGCTTGAAATTACAACCCGTAGCGCAGCGTAAATAACACGGTGCGTCCGGCCTGATGGTAGTCGTAGGCAGTTTGGTATTGTTTGTCCAGAACGTTGCTCAGTTTCGCCTCAATGTGCCAGTTTTGACTATAGGCGTAGCTCAGTCGCAGATCTGCTGTGGCGAAGCCGTTATTGATTTGGCTAAACGTGGATTCATGTGTTGCCGTCTGCCCTCGAACGGTCACCCCCATGCGCCAAGCGCCGAGCTTTCGATCCACATCAACCCGACCGCTCCATTTTGGTTGACGAGGAATACTGACACCGGTTTCCCGATCGACGGCTGATATCCAAGTGGCGCTGCTATTCAAGGCCCAATCGGCATTGTGCCATCCCAGTTGCCATTCCGCGCCGATCGATTGCGCCTGATTGATGTTGTAAGGCACAAAGTTCGTGCTTGCGCTGGATGCAATCAGGTCGCGGGTTCGGGTACGGAATGCCGTCAGGCTGGATGTCCAGCCGTTGTTGTTCTGCCAGTTGAAGCCCAGTCGGGCGGTACGCGAGTGTTCTGGTCTAAGATCCGGGTTGGCATAGCCGCCCGGATAGTAAAGAAAGTTGAAACTCGGCACATGAAAGCCGGTGCCATAACCACCGGTCAACGCCAAAGATGGATTGAGTTGCCAGCTTAAATCGACCGAGCCGGTATTGGCCGAGCCAAACTGACTGTTGCTGTCATGCCTAAGCGCCGTCTGGATGGATAAATCGGCTATCTGCGTCGCGTATTGGGCAAAAACGCCATTGTTATGACGGCTGGTCACATCATAATTCACGCTGCTGGATACGTGATCGTTCAGGCGGTCCGCACCCAGTGTCAATAAACCCTGGCCGATACTAAAATCGTTGGCGAGGCTGAACGAATCTTGCCGACTGTTATATTCGGAAACGTATTTACCGTCATAGTATTGGGTCTGGCGTTCGATATTGCGCCCAGCACTGGCCCGCAGCTGCCAGATGCCGATTTTCATCAATGCGCCATCCAGCCCGAAATTCTGCTGCCGGGATCGTTGCTGATTACCTGCAAAGCTGCTGCCGTCATAATCGGTGAATGCGTTTGTACCGAGCCAGTGAACACCGAGGCGTGCGCCGTTGTCTCCGGTGTAGTTGAGGCGACCGCTGGCTGAATTATTGCGATAACCGTCGTTATCCGGTTGATTGACCGCGAAGGGTGAGCCGGTGGTATCGGTGTAGGCGTTGAACCCGCCAGTTCCTTGGTGCGATGCACCGATCGAGTAATCGAACGGGCCATTACCGCCGCTGACATTGGCCGAGGTCTCGAAAGTTTTGTTGCTGCCACCGGCGATGCTAAATGAAGGTTGAATACCTTTTTTGCCCTTGCGCGTAAAAATCTGGATCACGCCACCCATGGCATCCGCGCCGTATTGCCCCGAACGCGGTCCCTTGATGATGTCGATATGATCGATCAGGGCGACTGGCAGATTTTCAAGATACGCCGCGCCCGCCGTAAGCGAACCTATCCGCACGCCATCGATGAGCACAAGTGTTTGACTGCCGCTCATGCCCCAGATCGATGCGGTCGTTATCTTGCCTGGCCCGCCTTGGTTGACCATGTTGATCCCCGCCCGGTTTTCAAGCAAAGACAAAACCGAAGTGGCTTGCAACCGCTCAATTTCTGCACGAGTGATGACCGTTTCGGGTACACCCGCAAACGCGACCGGTGCACCGTGACTGGCGGTGATATTTAGATCCGGTAGGGTAGAGGGCGAACCGGCCAGTGCTGACAAGGGAAAGGAACAAGCGGTCAGGTATGCGCAGGCCAGTGTGGTGCGGCCTGTACGGTGACGACCGGACATGGGGAATTTGTACATGATGAAAACTCACGATCTGGGCGTGCCCACCGCACGCCGATGTGGAAAAAGCTTGAGGCCGGTCTCCGGGCTTGTGCTCCATCAAGATGAAAGCACCTACCGTTGCGGGGGCAGCGCAGGAATAACCTGCTTCCCAGTTTCACCCGATGCCACCATAAAGGGGGCCGGGCACCTCGCGCACAGGCTGAGCATTTTGACGGTTGCCGGGCTTGGGTCAAGCAGCCAGTGCTTGAATTTTTATCATTATTAATATGAATAATAAGCGGGTTTGGAACGAGGTGAGGGCATTCTGACCTGACGGCTCGGTATTTCTCCCGGTATTCCGTCCGGCAATCGGTATACTGAATGGCATGGGATACCTCGGAGATGTTCTGCGATGGCAATGCAAGAGATGAATAACGCCATCCAGGCCATTTCAGTGAACGGATAGTAAAATGCGATTTTCTTTTCGTATATTCCCCATGAATTGATGTCAGGGAATCTTGAAAAACCCGTCATTCCCGCTTTCGCGGGAACGACGAATCACGGGTATTTCGAGTTGCTCGTCATTAAAAATGTTGGAGTGTTTCTGCTCCATGTGAAGTCTCTGAATGTATCGGAGGTTTCTTGCGAACGTGTTATTGAGTGATTGTTGAAATGCCGGTAGAACAGCCTCCAAAAATGTGCGCGGTGCGACCCTTGGTTGAAACTAGATTGTTTGCCGTCGAGGCGGTCGATCTTAAGTTTGCTAACGGTGTTGAGGTGACGTTCGAACGCCTCGCGGCCAAAGGTCGGGGTGCCGTTCTGGTCGTGCCGATTCTGGATGACGGACGGATCGTCCTGATTCGCGAGTACGCCTGCGGTACGGAGCGTTATGAGCTGGGCCTTCCCAAGGGGCGGATTGATGGCGACGAACCGATTCTTGAGGCTGCAAATCGTGAGCTGATGGAAGAGGCCGGCTTTACCGCGGCTCAACTTACCCTGCTGCGGGAGGTTACCTCGTCTCCCGCTTATTCGGCACAGCGGACGCACATCGTGCTGGCGACCGGGTTATCACCCCGTCGTTTGCCGGGCGATGAGCCCGAACCGTTGGAAGTGGTGACCTGGCCCCTGGATGACTTGGACCGACTGGCATTCGAGGGGCAATGCAGTGAAGCGCGTTCGATTGCGGCGATGTATCTCGCGCGAACCTACTTGGCACACTCGCCCGCAAACGATCAGAAAAATCCCGCATGATGATCAGTTATAACCCTAAAGGCTTTTTGAACCATGAATGACTGGTTATCGCTTCGTGATCCTGTGCGCAGTATTGCCGCTCAAGCTGGCGAGGCGATCATGCGCGTTTACGCGGAAGATTTCGACATCATGCACAAGTCTGATGATTCGCCAGTCACCGAGGCTGATCTGTCGGCGCATCGGGTGATTAAGGCCGGTCTGCAGGCATTGACGCCGCACCTTCCGGTATTGACCGAGGAGGGTGGCTTGCCGGATTGGTCTGTGCGTCAACAATGGTCGGACTATTGGCTGGTCGATCCGCTCGACGGTACCCGGGAATTTGTGAAACGTAACGGCGAATTCTCCGTCAATATTGCACTCATTCACCAGCACCAGCCGGTGCTGGGGGTGGTGTACGCACCCGCTACCGGTGCCGAGTTTGCGGGTGTCCAGGGTGTGGGCAGTTGGCGTTTCACCGCGCAGGGGGCACAGCCGCTTAAAGTTCGGCCTTTGCCGAATCCAACGATCACACTGGCCCTGAGCCGTTCGCATGGCAGCCGTCGCGAGCAGGCGCTGATCGACGCACTGACCGAGCGCGCGGGTGAACCGCAGGTAATCCGTTGCGGTAGTGCCTTGAAAACCTGTTTGGTGGCCGAGGGGCTGGCGGACCTGTATCCCCGATTCGGCCCGACTTCAGAATGGGATACCGCCGCCTCGCAATGTGTGCTGGAAGCCGCGGGTGGGCAATTGGTTGATCTCAATGGTCAGCGCCTCACCTATAATCGTCGGGCGGTGGTGCTCAATCCGTCGTTTCTCGCCTATGGCGAGCGCCTGCCATTGCCCTTGGCGCAATTGGCGCGGATTTCGGCCGATTAAGCAGAACTTGCCGATCATTCAGCATATTTTTAGCGTGTTTTTCAGGAAGTTAAGATCATGGTTTTAATGCTCGACAACTACGATTCGTTCACCTTTAATCTGGTTCAGTATTTGGGCGAGTTGGGTGTCGAGGTCTGGGTGGCGCGCAACGATCAAGTCACGGTCGAGGAGATCGCCGCGCGCGCACCGTCGCACATCGTGATTTCTCCCGGCCCCTGCTCGCCGTCGGAAGCGGGCATCTCGATTGATGTCATCCACGCGTTTGCGGGGAAAACTCCGATTTTCGGCGTTTGTCTGGGTCACCAGGCGATCGGTCAGGCGTTTGGCGGGAAAGTGATTCGCGCCAAGGAAGTGATGCACGGCAAGGTTTCCCCGATTCATCACAGCGGCGAAGGCGTGTTCGCTGGCTTGCCGAATCCATTTGATGCCACGCGCTATCATTCCCTCGTGGTCGAACAGGCGAGTTTGCCGGACGTGCTCGAAGTGACCGCATGGACGCAATATCCCGACGGTTCATTTGACGAAATCATGGGTTTGCGCCACAAGACCTTCGTCGTTGAAGGCGTTCAGTTCCACCCCGAATCGATTTTGACTGAGCACGGCCACCAACAACTCAAGACCTTCTTGGGCTACCAAAGCGCGGTACGAGAACCCGCGTACGCATGAGTTCGCCGGCGGCGCGCTTGGCGCCGAAGGCTTTTCTGATTGTACCGCTGGTGGCGAGTCTGCTCATGATCGCCCCGTTTACCGTGGATGCGTACCTGCCGTCGTTCCCGGCCATCGGCCATGAATTTGGCGTCGATCAGGCGACCATGCAGCTCACGCTGAGTCTGTACCTCTGGTTTTTCGGCGGCATGATGCTGGTGCATGGGCCGCTTTCCGATACGTTCGGGCGAAGGCGCATGGTGCTGATTTCTCTGACCGTGTACGCGCTGGCATCCGTGGGCGCCGCCATGGCGGGGAATATCAATGAGTTGATCGCTGCCCGTGTCATCCAAGGTATCGCCGCCGGTGCAGGCGTGGTGATTGGCCGCGCTCTGGTGCGGGATTTATTCGAAGGTGCCACGGCGCAGCGGGTAATGTCGAACATCACGCTGGTCTTTGCGATTGCCCCGGCGATTGCCCCAATCATTGGTGGCGTGCTGGATACGTGGTTGGGTTGGCGGTCGGTGTTCTGGTTCCTCGCCCTGTTCGCTGCCCTATCGATGGCTGGGGTGTTCGCGTTCATGCCCGAAACAGTCGGCGCGCACAACCGGCAATCCATCGCGCCGTTATTCATTCTGAAAAGTTATGGTCGCGCATTAAGTCACGCCCCGTTCATGGGGCTGACGCTGGTGTTCGCGCTGCTGTTCTCGGGGATGTTCCTGTACATCGCCGCCGCGCCGATGGTTCTGGTCGGACACTTGCAACAAACTCCGACCGATTTCTGGAAGTTTTTTGTGCCGCTGGTCACCGGGCTGATCTTGGGAAGTCGAATCAGCAATGTTCTGGCCAGCCGATTTGCGCCGATGACCACCGTCAGCATCGGTATCGGTATTGTCACGTTGGCGGTCATTTTTAATGTGGTGCAAAGTTTTTGGTTTGCACATCATTCCTTCGGTCTGGGTGAATGGCGTGTTTGGTTGACGGTATCGCCCATCATGATTTATGCCATGGGTATGGCGACTGCAATGCCATCGCTCAACCTGATGGGGCTCGATTATATTCCCGCGCAGCGCGGACTGGCTTCTGCCCTGCAAGGATTCACTCAGATGATCCTCGCCGGGATCGTTTCGGGACTTGCTGTGGCGCATCTCGCCCAGAATCTGCTCTGGTTGGCCTGGGGAATGGCGGCGTTGTGGCTTCTGGCTGCGTTGATCTGGATCGCGTGGTATCGCCGGGCACCGCGACTGGGTTTTGCGAGCGAGACACGGCATGCATGAATCCGTTTTGAAGCTGTACTTATGTGCGTGCTCTGGGATGCTGTGTGGACATCATCAAATTGCCCGGTTGCGTGCCGGCTTGGGTTGCGGCACAGATGATAGAATGCGGTTTTGGATTGATCGACACTACGAGGAAGGCAGCGATGGCCGGCCATAGCAAATGGGCAAACATCAAGCACCGCAAGGCGCGTCAGGATAACAAGCGCGGCAAAGTCTGGACGAAGATTATTCGCGAAATCACGGCGGCTGTGCGTGTCGGAAAATCTGCAGATCCTTCGGTTAATCCACGTTTGCGTTTGGCGTGGGACAAAGCGCTTTCGTCCAATATGTCCAAGGATACGGTGGAGCGGGCTGCCAAGCGGGGTGTGGGCGCCGGTGACGGTGAGCATTATGAAGAGATGCTTTACGAAGGGTATGGTCCGGGCGGCGTGGCTGTGTTGGTGTACTGCATGACGGATAACCACAACCGCACCGTATCGGATGTGCGCCATGCATTCACCAAATTTGGCGGAAATCTGGGGACGGATGGCTCGGTTGGGTATTTGTTCAACAAACAGGGCGTTTTATATTATCCGCCGGGTGTGGATGAGGATGCGTTGATGGAAGCGGCACTTGATGCCGGTGCACAGGATGTGCAGGTCGGTGAGGATGGCGCTGTCGAAGTCATCACGACGCCGGAAGATTATGTGTCGATCAAGGATGCCCTGAAGGTGGCTGGTTTCTCGCCCGAAGAAAGCGAGTTGGCGATGCGTGCGGCGGTCACTGCGCCGGTCGAGGGTGATCAAGCTGTCAAGCTGGTCAAGATGATCGACATGCTTGAAGATCTCGATGACGTCCAGGAAGTATTCCACAACGCGGACATTCCTGAAGAGGCGTACGCATAACGTGGCCCGTTTGCGCGTCATGGGTATCGATCCGGGTTCGGTCACCATGGGTGTGGCCGTGCTCGACTTCGAGCGTGGAAGTGCAACCCAGATTCATCTGCAAAGCGTTTCGCTCAAGCCACATGGCTCGTTCACCGCGCGATTGGGGGCGATCTACGCCGAAGTCGATCGATTGATTGACACCCATGCACCGGATGAATTCGCCATCGAGCAGATTTTCATGTATCGCAGCCCCGAGTCTTCACTCAAGCTGGCGCAGGCACGTGGTGTCGCGATTGCCGCTGCTGTCGGGCACGGTTTGACCGTACACGAATACATGCCCGCCGTTGTCAAACAGGCCGTGGTCGGCACAGGGCGCGCTGACAAACTTCAGGTGCAACACATGATCAAGCGTTTGCTGTCTTTATCCGAGAGCCCGCCCGCCGACGGCGCGGACGCCGCAGCGGTGGCATTGTGTCATTGCTATCGACGCACCTCGTTGGCCGGGATTTCGGCGGATGAAGTCGGGGTCGAAAAAACCGCCATGCAGTTGCTGGCTCAGTCACGTTACCGGAGACGCAGTCGATGATCGGTCGCCTCAAGGGCATTTTGGTCAACAAGCAACCCCCCTGGATTCTGCTGGATGTGCAGGGCGTGGGCTATGAAGTCGAAGTGCCGCTTTCCACCTTGTTCGATTTGCCCGCCAACGGGCAGGAAGCTACGCTCCTGATTCACACCGTCGTGCGGGAAGATGCCTTTTTGCTTTATGGGTTCTCGCGCGAAGTCGAGCGCAAGCTGTTTCGGCATTTGCTCAAAGTCACGGGTGTCGGTGCCAAACTGGCGTTGGGTGTGCTTTCCGGTATGAATGCTGAAGAATTTGCCGGCGCGATTGCCCGCAATGACATTGCCGCGTTGATTCGATTGCCCGGTGTGGGTCGAAAAACCGCCGAGCGTCTGGTCATTGAGATGCGTGACCGACTGGCTGAGGGGTTTTTCGACGGTGCCACATTGGCGACCGCGGCGGGTAAGATGGGCGATGTCGTCCCACTTGCCGGTGCCGATCAAGAAGCCATGAGTGCGCTGGAAGCCCTGGGCTACAAGCCCGCCGAATCGCAGCGCATGGTCAAGGCCGTGCCGGGTGCAGAGACGTTGCCCGTTGAACAGATCATCCGTCTGGCACTCAAGCCATTCGCGGGTAAAGCGTGATGACAGATCGCGTCATTACCGCAGAAAGTGTGACTGAAGACGAGGCCATCGAACGCGCCTTGCGTCCCAAGCGGCTGGTCGATTACGTGGGCCAACCTGCGGTGGTCGAACAGATGGAAATATTCATCCCGGCGGCGCGGCAACGGGGCGAAGCGTTGGATCATGTGCTCATTTTCGGTCCGCCGGGGCTTGGAAAAACCACACTCGCCAATATCATTGCCCACGAGATGGGCGTGGGTCTCAAACAAACATCGGGGCCGGTGCTTGAGCGTCCGGGTGACTTGGCGGCGCTACTGACCAATCTCGAACCGAATGATGTGTTGTTCATCGATGAGATTCACCGGCTTTCGGCCGTGGTGGAAGAAATTCTCTACCCGGCGATGGAAGACCATCAAATCGACATCATGATCGGCGAAGGACCTGCTGCGCGTTCGATCAAGCTCGATTTGCCGCCGTTTACCCTTGTTGGCGCCACAACTCGTGCGGGGATGCTGACCGGCCCGCTGCGAGATCGGTTCGGCATTATTCAGCGTCTGGAATTTTATTCAGTGGCGGATTTAACCCGCATTGTTAGTCGATCCGCCCAACTGATGGGCGTCTCGATTGATGCTGGCGGTGCGCAAGAAATTGCAGCTCGGGCGCGAGGCACGCCGCGAATTGCGAACCGCCTTTTGCGCCGCGTTCGCGATTTTGCTGAAGTCCGGGGCAATGGCACGGTTGATCAGCCGATGGCGAACGCGGCACTAGATTTGTTGCAGGTGGATGCGCGCGGGTTTGATCAGCAGGATCGACGTCTGCTCGAAGCCTTGATTCACAAGTTCGATGGCGGCCCGGTCGGTCTGGATAACATTGCCGCCGCCATCGGTGAGGCGCGCGATACGATTGAAGACGTGCTGGAACCGTTCCTCATTCAGCAAGGTTTTCTGGTGCGCACGGCACGAGGGCGGATGGCAACGCGCCAGACTTATGCCCACTTCGGTTTCCGTCCGCCCAGTGCGTTCGAGTCGCAGCAAGGCACATTGCTGCCTGAGGAGGAACCGCAGTGACCACGACCGATATTTTCTATTGGCCGGTTCGCGTGTACTACGAAGACACCGACGCCGCGGGTGTGGTTTACTATGCCAATTATCTGAAGTTTTTCGAGCGCGCACGCACGGAATGGTTGCGCGCGCGCGGTTTCGAGCAAGATATGATGCGTGAAGAACACGGTGTCGTTTTCGTCGTGTCCCGGCTGCAGGTAGACTATCAGCGTCCGGCAAAATTCAACGACGCATTGCGTGTCAGTTGTGAGATGCGAAAATGCGGTGCCGCCTCGATGAGTTTCCATCAAGTGGCCGAACGAACTTCCGATCAGATACCCTTGTCACAGGCGACGGTGCAGATCGTGTGCGTCGATGCCGACAGTTTCAAACCAACCCCAATCCCTAACGCCATGCGGAGCTATTTTTTGTGAGTACAGAACCTTCGGTAATGCACCTTGTTTTGGGCGCGAGCTTACCCGTGCAACTCGTGCTTTTGATCCTGCTTTTGGCCTCTGTGGCGTCTTGGGCGTTGATTTTTCATAAGTCTTCATTATTGCGTCGCGCCCGCGCGCAGGCCAAGCGGTTCGAGGAAAGTTTCTGGAGTGGTGGCAGCCTGAACGATTTTTACGATCGAATCAGTCGCGATCCACGCCCGCGCGAAGGTCAGGAAGCCATTTTTGAAGCAGGCTTTCGCGAATTCAAGCGTCTGCGTCAGATAGAAGGCCGCAGTTCATCCGAGTTGCTTGAAGGTGTCGAGCGCGCCATGCGGGTGACTTTGCATCGACAAATCGATAAGTTCGAGGAAGGCTTGTCCGTTCTGGCAACCATCGGCTCGGTCAGTCCGTATGTCGGTCTATTCGGGACTGTTTGGGGCATCATGAGCGCGTTCATGAACCTTGGTAATGCGCAAAATGCGACGCTTGCGACGGTTGCGCCGCCGATTGCCGAGGCATTGATCGCCACCGCGATGGGCCTGTTCGCGGCCATCCCCGCTGTAGTGGCCTATAACCGTTATTCGACGCAAATCGATGAGCTGTTCGGCCGTTACGATCGATTCACCGATGAGTTCCTCGGCTTGCTCCAGCGCCAGATTGGGGGGCAGTAAGTCATGGATCGTCGTGGGCGTCGAACCCGCCGTGTGGTTGCCGAAATCAATGTCGTGCCCTACATCGACGTGATGTTGGTGTTGCTGGTGATTTTTATGGTTACAGCCCCCATGCTGCAACAAGGTGTTGAAGTGACGCCGCCAAGTGCGGCTTCCAAAGCGTTGCCGCAATCGGATGATGTGCCGATCGTGATAACGGTTGATAAAACAGGGCAGTACGCAGTCTCCGGTCAGGATGCGCCATCAGGGCAGGTTCCGCTTGACACGATTCAGGCTTACGTTCTGGCGGCGCGAAAACTCAATCCAAAGATTCCCGTGCTGGTCAAAGGTGATAAAGACGCCAGTTACCAGTTTGTTATGGGGGCGATGGTGGCCATGCAGAAGGCTGGTGTGGACAAAGTTGGGCTTGTCACCGATCAGCCGCGCAGCAATTCAAACTCGCCAAGCGGAGGCAAGTAAGCATGTTCCGCTGGTTTACACGTATGCCGTTGTCCATCCTGTTGGCGATTGCGCTTCATTTGTTGATCATCTTGTCTGTGCTGATTGCCTGGAAATTCAATGCTTTTTCAGCGGCCTCGCAGTCGTCAAGCACTTCGAATGAGCCGGTCATTCAGGCGCAATCCGTCTCGCAAGCCGCAATTGATCAGCAGGTCAATCGGCTTAAGCAGGCTGATCAACAGCGGGAAAAGTCGCTCAAGCAGCAGCAAACAGAGGCCCAGCAGGCCGCTGCCGCTCGTCGAGCGGAGCAGGCTCGTCTGCAACAGTTAGAAGCGATGCGCGAAGCCAAGCAGAAGGCGGCTGCCGCACAAGAGCAACAGTTGAAAGCCCTTCAGGATGAACAGAAAAAGGCTCAGGAATCCGTGCAGGCGCAAAAGCAGGCGCTAGCAAAGATGCAGGAAGAAGCCGCCAAGGCAGCCGCTGAAAAACAAGCGGCTCAAGCGGCTGCTGCCAAAGAACGGGCCACTGCGGCTGCGGCCAAGCAGGCAGCGGCTGAAGCAGCGGCGCAGGCGGAACAAGCTAAGAAACAAGCAGCGGCTGAAAAAGCCGCAGCCGAAAAGGCGGCCAAGGAGCAGGCGGCCAAAGAGAAAGCCGCGAAGGCCGCTGCCGACAAGGCTGCAAAAGAAAAAGCGGCCAATTTGGCTGCCCAGAAGGCGGCTCAAGCGCGCAAAGCGGCCTTGCAACAGCAGCTCCAGGATGAGTTGAGTGCAAGCCAGGCTCAGGGAATTCTGGCAGCCTACGCCGCCGCCATTCAGCAAAAGGTGACCGCTCAGTGGTTCAAGCCGCCGGGCTGGCAGCCTGACTGGACATGCGATGTTCGAATTTCGCAGGCCAAAGATGGTACGGTGCTCAATGTCAAAATATTGCAGTGCGACGGTGACCAATTGTTCCAGCGATCTGTTCAGCAGGCCGTTGAGCGCGCGTCGCCTTTGCCTCTGCCTTCGGATATGTCGTTGTTTCAATCGACGATCAATTTCAAGTTCAGGGCGAACACACAATAGAACTGTTTCGTTGTTGCTTTGACGAGTGACGATATTTTTATGAAAAATGAAAGACACAAGGTGAAGAGCATGAAAGCGCGCATTCAACGCTGGGGTTTATGGATTCTGAGCGGATTGCTGTTCCTCGCGCCGGCGGTAAGCCAGGCCGAACTGAATATTGTGATCAGTGGTGGACAGGAAAGCGGTGTTCCCATTGCCGTGGTTCCGTTTTCTACAACCACAAACACGGACTTTGCTTCGATCATTGATGCCGATCTGGCGCGTTCGGGGCAGTTTGCGCCATTAACCACAGATCAGATGCCGAGTCAGCCGTCTGCACCGGAGCAAGTCCAGTTCGATCAATGGCGTACGGGCAAGGCGCAATATCTGGTCGTCGGCAAGGTGGTTCAGCAGGGCGGTAATTATCAGGCAACTTTTTATTTGTTGAACGTTACCAACGGCCAACAAATGACCGGGCGGGTGATCTCAGCACCGGTTTCCGCCGCACGCAGCATTGCACACCGAATTGCTGACATCATCTTCAAACAAATCACCGGCGTGCGCGGTGCATTTGATACGAAGATCGCCTACGTGACCGAAACAGACGGTCCGGGCAAAAAACGGCGCTATACCTTGGAAGTGGCTGATTCGGATGGTGCCAATCCACAGACGGTTTTGAGTTCCAACTTTCCACTGATGTCGCCGACCTGGTCGCCAGATGGAAGTAAACTCGCCTATGTATCCTTCGAAGGACGTCGCTCAGGTATCTGGGTTCAGGACTTGCGCACAGGCCAGCGTTATCAACTAACAAAATTTCCGGGCATCAATGGGGCGCCAAGTTGGTCGCCAAAGGGCAATAAGATTGCTATCACACTGTCCAAATATCACAGCCCGAATATTTATGTGGTCGATCTGGATACGCGAAATCTGACACAAGTCACCAATGATGGCTCGATCAATACGGAAGCCTGCTGGTTGCCGGACAACCAGACCTTGGTATTCACTTCGGATCGTTCCGGTTCGCCACAATTATTTGAAAAGACGGTGGGCACTTCTTCTGCTCAGCGTCTGACGTTCGGTTTGTCGTATGCGGCAGGTGGTGCAATTTCTCCTGATGGTAAAACACTGGCCCTGTTGGCGGGTGGCAATGGCGGTTTCCGTGTTGCCGTTCAGTCTTTGTCGGGGGGGGGTAGTGATTTGCGCTACATCAGTAACGGCGGTTCAGAGGAGCGGCCGAGTTTCGCGCCTAACGGATCGATGCTGATCTACGCATCACAGGTAGGCGGAAGCTCGGTGTTGAAAGTCAGCCCTGTTTCGGGTGGTGAGAGCCAGACCTTGCGCTTTGCCCGCGGCAAGGTGCGTGACCCAGCCTGGGGACCATTTCAAGGCGATGAATAGTTAAAATAGAGCAGTCGCAAGATCGAGCAAACAATAGCTTGGCCGTGCGATGCTTGCATATATAGGAAATCCCCATGAATCGTTTGAAAATAAAACGTAACGCAAAAAAAATCACTGTGTTAGCCGTATTTGGTATGGTCATGACACAGCCCACTTGGGCGCAGACACCACCCGGTTGGCTAAATTGGAGTGATAAATCAGACGCAGCGCCAGCGGCCACTACGCAAGCACCCGAAACGGATGCGCAGTCAGCAACACCGCAGCCACTTTCATCGCAGCCACTGGGTACAGGTGAAACGGGTGTAAATACGGCTTCTGGGCAGACGGTTATTATTCAAAATCTGCTGGATAGTGTGTCGCGGTTGCAAGAACAGGTCCGGGATCTTCGCGGTCAAAACGAGGTGCAGGAAAATCAGATCCAGCGGCTGCAAAAAGCGCAACAGTCCGCATTCAGTTCCTTTGATGATCGTCTGTCAAAACTTGAACAAACGGGTGGTAGTACTTTAGCGCCGTCTGCACCGGTTCCCCCAAGCGTTCCGGCAACTAAGGAACCTGCCGCTTCAGTGCCGACAGCGCCTGCGCCAGCATCCTCCGCTTCTGCAGCGCCCGCCGCATCGCCTGCGCCTGCAACCAGTCAAGATGCAGCAGCCACTGCAAAGCAGCAGGCACTGTATAACGCAGCGTTCGCTCAGTTAAAGGATGGGCAGTACGATCAGGCAATCACCGGATTTCAGGCCGCTATCGATGCTGATCCGCAGGGTCAATGGACGCCAAGCGCACTGTTCTGGCAGGGCGAGACTTATTACGTAGAGCAAAAGCGGGATAAGTCTGAAGCGGCATATCAGAAAATATTGACCCAATTCCCGAATAGCGACCGAGTGCCAGATGCTCTGCTTAAAACGGGCTACATCGCCTACGACGCAAACAAAAACAAACAAGCTCGGGATATTTTCCAGCAGGTGATCAGCAAATATCCTCAAAGTCAGGCGGCCAATCTGGCAAAACAGCGGTTAGCGCGCATGGATGCTGAAAAAAGATGATCTCAGCCTTGGACGACATCGCCATACAAGAGAAGGCTCCACTGCAGTTGCGGATTACGGAGATATTCCGCTCATTGCAGGGAGAATCTGAAAGTGCAGGCTGGCCGACAGTGTTCGTGCGGCTTACCGGGTGCCCGCTACGGTGCGTTTATTGTGATACGGCTTATGCTTTCACCGGCGGTGAGCGACTGAGTTTGTTGTCCATCCTCGACCAAGTTGCCGCATACCATACTCAGGATGTCTGCGTAACAGGTGGCGAGCCGTTGGCTCAACCAGCCTGCCTGCCTTTGTTGACGTCGCTCTGTGATGCTGGGCATTTGGTCAGCCTGGAAACAAGTGGTGCACTTTCCATCGAAGGGGTTGATCCGCGGGTACGCGTGGTGATGGATCTGAAAACGCCGAGTTCGGGTGAAGCTGAAAAGAATCGATTTGAGAATATTGATCTGCTCAAAACCAGTGACGAAATCAAATTTGTCATTGGCAGTGCAGAAGACTTCAAGTGGGCAGTCCAGCATGTGCGCCAATTTCAGATGGATAAACGATTTAATGTTCTTATATCGCCCGTATTTGGCCAGG